>CAZPCU010000056.1:0-9095 GCA_964585075.1 uncultured Rhodobacterales bacterium | reverse complement strand
AACGCCTCCAAGGGCTGGATGATCACGGCCACGAAGGCCATGGCGATCGAGCTCGCGCCCCAGGGCATCCGCGTGAACGCGCTCAATCCCGTGGCCGGAGAGACGCCGCTTCTCAAGTCCTTCATGGGCGAGGACACGCCGGAGATGCGCGCGCGCTTCCTTGCCACCATCCCGCTCGGGCGCTTCTCCACGCCCGAGGACATGGGCGCCGCGGCGACCTTCCTCTGCTCGGACGAGGCGTCGATGATCACCGGCGTGGCCATGGAGGTGGACGGCGGGCGGTGCATCTGAACCCCGCCCCTTGCATGCGCGACGTCCCGGCGGGAATACTCCCGCCCAAGGCGCGCGGGCGCAGCCCGCACATTTCGGAGGGACGATGGAACCCGGCGCACGCAACCTGATCACGGACGTCCCGGGGCTTCTGGTCGGCAACGCGGAGGACGCCGCGCTCCGCTCGGGCGTGACCGTTCTGACCGCCGATGCGCCGCTCACCGCCTCGGTCGCGGTGATGGGCGGCGCGCCCGGCACGCGCGAGACGGATCTCCTCGCGCCCGACCGCACGGTGCAGGAAGTGGACGCGCTCGTGCTGGCCGGCGGCTCGGCCTTCGGGCTCGCCGCCGCCGAGGGTGTTTCGGACGGGCTCCGCGCCGCCGGGCGCGGCTTCGCCGTGGGGCCGGTCAGGGTGCCCATCGTGCCGGCGGCCATCCTTTTCGATCTTCTGAACGGGGGCGACAAGGGGTGGGAGGAAAACCCCTACCCGGGTCTCGGGCGCGCCGCCCTGGAGGCCGCCTCGGCCGACTTCGCGCTCGGCACCGCGGGCGCGGGAACCGGCGCGCTCACGGGCATGCTGAAGGGCGGGCTCGGCTCAGCCTCGCTCATGCTCACCAATGGCGTGACCGTGGGCGCACTGGTGGCCGCCAATCCCGTCGGCAGCGCCACGACGCCGGGAGAGCGGCATTTCTGGGCCGCGCCCTTCGAGATCGGCGACGAGTTCGGCGGGCTCGGCCCGGATCCGCGGGCGGGGCTCGGGCGCAGCCTCGAAAGCCGGAAGCACAGCGCCTTCGCGGCGCAGGCCGGGGCCAACACCACCATCGCGATCGTCGCCACCGATGCCGCGCTCTCCAAGCCAGAGGCGCATCGCGTGGCGGTGGCCGCCCATGACGGCATCGCCCGCGCCGTGGTGCCCGCGCACACGCCCAACGATGGCGATCTCGTCTTCGCCGCGGCCACGGGCGCGCGCACGCTCACCGGCGACGGGCCGGGGCTCGCCGAGATCGGCCACGCCGCCGCGCTCTGCCTTGCGCGGGCGATTGCCCGGGCGGTTTTCGAGGCGCGACCCGAGCCGGGCGACCTTCTGCCCGCCTGGCGCGCCGGGAACGCGGCGGGCTGACCCCCGTCCGCGCGCCGCCTCAGCGGCGGGGCCGCCAGTGCGTCGGCACGATGACGAGCGCGCCCACGGAACTCAGGATCGCGTCCACGCCCGGCGGGCCGAAGCTCACGCCGAACATGATCCGCACGAAATGGAACAGGAACGCGCCGCCCACGCAGATGATCACGCTCGGCAGGATGCCGTTCCGGGTGAAGCCCGTGCGCTCGGACAGGTAGCCCACGAGCCCCGCGATGACGACGGTGCCGATCAGTGCCGGGAACATGGCCTAGCCTCCAAGTTGCGTGCCCGCGGGCACAGGCATGCCGCGCAGGAAGGCGTCGGCCTCCTGCGGGCCCCGGCCCTCGCGCTGAAGCCGGGTGATCCGGACGGCGCCGCCGCCGCAGGCCACGGCGAGGCGATCGTCGAGCGCGCGGCCCGGGACGCCGGAGCCCGCCTCCGTGCGCGCGCCGAGGAGCTTCACCCGCTCGCCGGCGATCCGCGTCCATGCGCCCGGGAAGGGCGAGAGGCCGCGGATGCGCCGCGCGACCTCCTCGGCCGGGCGCGTCCAGTCCACTTCCGCCTCGGATTTCTGGATCTTCGCCGCGTAGGTGACCCCTGCCTCGGGTTGCGGCTCCGGAGTCAGGGTGTCGAGGCGGTCCAGCGCCTCCACGATCGCCTCCGCGCCGAGCCGGGCGAGACGGTCGTGCAGCGCGCCGGCGGTCTCATCCGGCCCGATGGGCGTGGCCCGGCGCAGCAGCACCGGCCCCGTGTCGAGCCCCGCCTCCATCCGCATGATGCAGATGCCCGTCTCTTCGTCGCCCGCCATGATCGCGCGCTGGATCGGCGCCGCCCCCCGCCAGCGCGGAAGAAGCGAGGCATGGATGTTGAGGCACCCCCGC
Source organism: uncultured Rhodobacterales bacterium (assembly GCA_964585075.1). Lineage (GTDB taxonomy): Bacteria > Pseudomonadota > Alphaproteobacteria > Rhodobacterales > Rhodobacteraceae > Rhodosalinus. The sequence goes on along the minus strand of CAZPCU010000056.1, from coordinate 6,827 downwards.
GGGGGCGCATCCAGGATCGGGCGGGGCAGGATCAGGCCGTAGGCAGCGACGACCGCGACCTCGGGCTCGAGCGCGGCGAAGGCGGCCTGCGCCTCGGCGCTCCGCAGGCTCTCGGGATGGCGGACCGGCAGGCCCAGACGCTCGGCAAGCGCCTGCACGGGCGAGGGGCGCGGCTTCTTTCCCCGCCCCGCAGGCCGCGGCGGCTGGGTGTAGACGGCGGCGATCTCGTGGCCGGCGGCGGCGAGCGCCGAAAGCGCCCCGGCCGCGAAATCCGGCGTGCCCATGAAGACGATCCGCACCGCCCTACCCCGCCTTTCTCGCGCGGCGGAGCAGCATGTCGCGCTTCACGCGGCTCAGGCGGTCGAAATACATGCGCCCGTCGAGATGATCGATCTGGTGCTGCACCGAGACCGCCCAGAGCCCTTCGAGGTCGCGTCGGTCGATCTGCCCGTGCTCGTTCAGGAAGCGCACGGTGACCTTCGCGGGGCGCGCCACCCGCGCCGAGACGCCGGGCAGGCAGGGGCTCGCCTCCTCGTGCTCGGCCAGCTCCGCGGAGGCGTCGAGGATCTCGGGGTTGGCGAGGCGGACGGCGCGGCCGCGCTCGCGGCTCGCATCCACCACGGCGAGGCGCAGGCCGAGGCCGAGCTGGGGGGCGGCGAGGCCGAGCCCCGGCATCGCGTCCATCACCTCGATCATCTCGTCCCAGATGGCGCGGGTCTCGTCGGTCACCGCCTCCACGGGCGCGGCCGGGCGGCGGAGCCGCGGGTCGGGCCAGCGAAGGATCGGCCGCGGGCTCACGCGCGGGCCTGCTCGCGCTTCAGCTTCACCATCTTGCGGGTGATCATCTGCCGCTTCATCGGACCGAGATAGTCGATGAAGAGCTTGCCGTTCAGATGGTCGATCTCGTGCTGGACGCAGGTCGCCCAGAGGCCGTCGAAGCCTTCCTCGTGCAGCGCGCCGTCGGCGTCGATCCAGCGCACCTGCACCTCGGCGGGGCGCGTCACGTCGGCGAACTGCTCGGGGATCGACAGGCACCCCTCCTCGTAGGTGTTGAGTTCCTCCGAGGCGGCCGTGATCTCGGGGTTGAACATCACGAGCGGCCGCGGCTCCTCGCCCTCGCGCTTGGCGCAGTCGAGCACGATCAGCCGCTCGAGCACGCCCACCTGCGGCGCGGCCAGCCCGATGCCCGGCGCGTCGTACATCGTCTCCAGCATGTCCGCCGCGAGCTGCCGACGCGCGTCGGTGATGTCTTCGACCGCCGCCGAGACCTTCTTCAGCCGGGGATCGGGATGGATGAGGATGGGCCTTTTCATGCGCTGTGAGATAGGCGAGCCCGCGCCTGCGCGCAACGGCCCTTGCGCCCGGCGCGCATTCCTCTAGCGTCGCGCGCCGAACTGGAGGGAGCAGATGGATTTCGACTTCGACGAGGTGATCGAGCGCCGGGGCACCCATTCGCAGAAATGGGACATGATGGAGCGCCTCTACGGCGTCTCCCCGCAGGACGGCCTTGCGATGTGGGTGGCGGACATGGACTTCCGCCCGCCGGACTGCGTCACGCGGGCGCTGGAGCGGATGACGGCGCACGGCATCTACGGGTATTTCGGGGACGACGCGGCGTATCTCGACGCGATCCGCTGGTGGATGCAGGAGCGCCACGGCTGGGCCGTCGCGCCCGAATGGATCTTCACCACCCACGGCCTCGTCAACGGCACCGCGCTGTGCGTCGACGCCTGCACGGAGCCGGGCGAGGCGGTGGTGCTGTTCACGCCGGTCTACCACGCCTTCGCGCGGGTGATCCGCGCCGCCGGCCGCCGGGTCGCCGAATGCGAGATGCCCTTGGTGGACGGGCGCTACGCGCTGGATCTCGACGCCTGGGGCGCGGAGATGCGGGGCGACGAGCGGCTCCTCGTGTTGTGTTCGCCGCACAACCCGGGCGGGCGGGTCTGGAGCGCGGAGGAGCTTCGCGGCATCGCCGAGTTCGCGCGGCGGCACGACCTGATCGTCGTCTCGGACGAGATCCACCACGACCTCGTCTACCCCGACGCGCCGCGGCACCTGCCCATGGCCATCGCGGCGCCCGAGATCCTCGACCGGCTCGTGATGATGACGTCCACCACCAAGACCTTCAACATCGCGGGCGCGCATCTCGGCAACGTCATCGTGCCCGACGAGGCGCTCCGCCGCCGCTTCGCGGCCCGGATGGCCGCCCTCGGCATCAGCCCCAACGCCTTCGGTCTGCACATGGCGACGGCCGCCTATTCCCCCGAGGGCGCGGCCTGGGTGGACGCGCTCATGGCCTATCTCGACGGCAACCGGCGCATCTTCGACGCGGGCATCGCTGAGATCCCGGGCCTGTCCTCCATGCCGCTCGAGGCCACCTATCTCTCCTGGGTGGACTTCTCGGGCACCGGCATGGCGCGCGAGGAGTTCACCGCGCGCGTGGAGCAGGACGCCCGCATCGCCGTGAACCACGGGCCCAGCTTCGGAAAGGGCGGCGAAAGCTGGCTGCGCTTCAACATCGCCACCCCGCGCAGCCGGGTGGAAGAGGCGGTATCGAGGCTTCAGGCGGCCTTCGCCGACCTGCAGTAGCGCGTCACTCGCCGCGCGCGTCCGGGATCAGCGCCACGGGCGCGCCCTCGTCGCGGGCGAAGTCGAGCGCCGCGCCCTGCGGCGCGGAGGGGGCGCGCTTGAACTCGAAGCGGCGCTCTCCCCCCTCCTCGTCGGAGGCCACCACGAGGCAGCGCCCGATGTGGCGCGCCCCGTCATAGAGATCCACGAGCCCGCGAAGCCGCGGCGCGTCGGCCGCGTCGAGGGCGAAACCGCCATCCCAGAGCCGGAGCACGGGGTGGCTGGTCCCGCCGCCTTCGACGCGGAGCCGAGACCGGCGCTTCGCGCGGCGCATGCGCGCCGCGTCGAGCCCCGCCTGAAGTTCCGCCGAGACATAGGTGGTCATCGCGCATCCCTTGCTCGCCCCGGGTCAGGACATGCGCGAGAATCATGAAAATCAAGTGAAATTTTCGCGGCACCGGCGAGCCCGGCCCCGTCTCGACAATATCTCGTGTTCCCCCGGCATCCATGCACAAGCCCCATGTGCGGTGCCGCAGAGGCGTTGCGCGGGGGCGGCTGTTTCGCCCGGGGGCGGAATGGCTAAGTGGGTCGAGAAAGAGGAAGGGAGTCCGGCATGGGCCTGCTCATTGACGGCGAATGGCACGACAAGTGGTACGACACGGGCAAGACCGGCGGGGCCTTCGTGCGCTCCGAGTCGGCGTTCCGGAACTGGATCACCCCGGACGGCGCGCCCGGCCCCTCGGGCGAGGGCGGCTTTCCGGCGGAGAGCGGGCGCTATCATCTCTATGTCAGCCTCGCCTGCCCCTGGGCGCACCGCACGCTCATCTTCCGCAAGCTGAAGGAACTCGAGGACCACATCGGCGTTTCGGTGGTCCATCCCGACATGCTGTCGGACGGCTGGACCTTCGACGCCAGCTACCCGGGCGCCACGGGCGACCGTCTCTACGGCCTGCCCTTCGCGCGCGACATCTACCTGAAGGCCAGGCCCGACATCAGCGGGCGCGTGACGGTGCCCATTCTCTGGGACCGGGAACGCGAGACCATCGTCTCGAACGAGTCCTCCGAGATCATCCGAATGTTCAATTCCGCTTTCGACGGGATCACCGGCAACACCGACGACTACTGGCCGGAGGAGCTGCGCGAGGCGATCGAGCCCGTGAACGCGCGCATCTACGACACCGTGAACAACGGCGTCTACAAATCCGGCTTCGCGACGACGCAGGAGGCCTACGAGGCCGGCGTGCATCCGCTCTTCGAGACGCTCGACTGGATCGAGGACCGGCTCGGCGCGAACCGCTACCTCATGGGCGATCGGATCACCGAGGCGGACTGGCGGCTCTTCACCACGCTCATCCGCTTCGACACGGTCTATCACGGGCACTTCAAGTGCAACCGGCGGCGGATCGTGGACTACCCGAATCTCTGGGGCTACACGCGCGAACTCTACCAGTGGCCCGGTGTCGCGGAGACGGTGAACCTCGACCACATCGCGCGCCACTACCATTACAGCCACGAGAGCATAAACCCGCACCGCATCGTGCCGATCGGTCCCGTTCTCGATCTCGAAGCGCCGCACGGGCGCGGCTGAGCCGCAAGGTCACGCGCCCTCCGCCGGGCGCGCGCCGTAGTGCTCCACCATGGCCGCCAGGTCCTCGGGCGGCGTCGTGGTCTGGACATAGGCGCAGGCGTTCGGGCAAAGCCCGAAGATCGACCCGTCGGAGAAGAACCGCGTGTTGGTGACGAAGATGACCTTCGCGTCCGGATGCCGGTAGCTCGCGAAATCGGCCACCGCGAAGGCGCTTCCCTCCTCCAGCACGAGATCGAGCACGATGACCTCCCAGTCGCCCCCCCGAAGATGGGCGACCGCCTCCTCCTGGGACGTGGCGATGCCGACCTCGGGACCCTGGCGCACGAGGTGACGCCGCCAGAGCTCGCCGAGATCGGGATTGCTCTCCACGATCAGCACGCGCATGCGTCTTCCCCGCTCCGGGCCCCACCCGAGTGTCCGGAAGATAAATCAGACTCGGCACGTCGCGGCGGAATTCGCGCGCCGACCGGCCGGACCGGCAAGTTTCGGCCTATGGCGCCAGGCGCGGCAATCGGTGTGCGGGCTTGCCCCTTGGCCATGCCCTGATAGCTTCGCCGGACCGGAACGAGTGACGAGGACGATCATGCGCGGCGTTACGGCCCTCCCGGCCCTTCTCCTTCTTCTCCAGATCCCCGTTTCCGCCACGGCGCAATCCGCCCCTTGCGGCGGAGCGTTCCCGGACTTCGTCGCCGACATGAAGCAGGAGGCGGTGGCGCGCGGCTTGGACCCTGCCACGGTGGAGAGCTTCTTCGCCGGTGTGCGCCAGGACGCGGAGGTGATCCGCGCCGACCGTCGGCAGGGCGTCTTCCAGCTTCCGTTCCTCGATTTCTCGCGCCGGCTCATCAGCCAGAACCGCATCGAGAACGGCCGCCGCAACGCCCGGCGCTACAGCGAAGTCTTCGACCGGATCGAGCGGGAATACGGCGTGTCGCCAGGCATCCTGTTGTCCTTCTGGGCGTTCGAGACCGATTACGGCGCGGTGCAGGGCGACTACAACACGCGCGACGCGCTGGTGACGCTCTCGCACGACTGCCGCAGGCCCGAACTCTTCCGGCCGCAGGTCTTCGCGGCGATCGAGCTCCACGCACAGGGCGAGCTGGACCCCGAGCGCACGACGGGCGCCTGGGCAGGCGAGATCGGCATGGTGCAGATGCTCCCCCGCGACATCCTCGAGAACGGCGTGGACGGCGATGGCGACGGGCAGGTCTCGCTCAAGACCTCGCCGCCGGACGCGCTTCTTTCCGGCGCGAAGATGCTGGTGAGCCTCGGCTGGCGACCGAACGAGCCCTGGCTCCAGGAGATCACGGTGCCCGGCGACTTCGACTGGCGCCTCTCCGGGCTCCAGGAGACGCGGCCGGCGGCGGAGTGGGCCGCGCTCGGCGTCCGGGCGCGCGACGGCAGCCTCGGCCCCGCCGAGCTTCCGGCCTCGGTGATCGCCCCGCAAGGCCATCGCGGGCCGAAGTTCCTCGCCTACCCGAACTTCCGCGTCCTCTTCGAGTGGAACCAGAGCTTCGTCTACGTGACGACGGCCGCCTATTTCGCCACCCGGCTCGAAGGTGCGCCGATCTACGATGCAGGCGACCCGGAGCCGGGGCTTTCCGGCGAGCAGATGAAGGCGCTCCAGCGCAAGCTCGCCGAGATGGGCTACGACGTGGGCGGCGTGGACGGCATCCTCGGCGCGAAGACGCGCATCGCCGTGCGCGAGATGCAGGCGCGCCTCGGCCTGCCTGCCGACGGCTGGCCGACGACGGCGCTGCTGGAACGCCTGTGAGGCGGATTGCCGGAGGGCCTGCGCCCACCTATCTCTCTGGCGTGCCCGCGGGGGCGCGTCCGTCTCAGAGGCCGCATGGCTGAACCCGAGCTTCCTCCGGATCCCGATCCGGTCACCATCAGCGAGATCATCGCACGGCTCGAGGTTCTCTCGGAGCGTGAGCGCGTGACGCTGGGCGACATCCTCGCATGCTTCGGCCAGGCGAGCTTCGTGCCGGCGCTGATGCTGCCGGCGCTGCTGGTGTTCTCTCCGCTGTCGGGCATTCCACTGTTCTCGTCGATCTGCGGGCTGACGATCGCCGCCGTCTCGGCGCAGATGCTCGTGCGGCGCAGGCATCTCTGGCTGCCACGCGCGTTGCAGGAACGGGGGCTGGCCGGGCCGCGGCTGCGCGCCGCGCTCGGGCGCATTGCGCGCATCGGCGACTGGATCGACCGGAACACCGGCAGCCGGCTGCACCTTCTGACGGTGCAGCCCATGGCGAGCCTGTTCACGCTGATCTGCCTCTTCGCCGGCCTCGCGATGCCGTTTCTCGAACTGGTGCCCTTCTCTTCCTCGATCCTGGGCCTGTCGGTGATACTGATCTCGTCGGCCTTCCTGACGCGCGACGGGCTTTACGCCCTCGCCGGGCTCGGCGTCTTCGCCATCGCGCCGATGATCCCGCTCGCGCTCTGGATCGGGCTCGTCTGAGGCCTCAGTCCCATTTCGCCATCGGCGGCAGGCTCATGAGAACCGCGTTCGCGTCGTGCCCCGTGGCGAGCCCGAACTTGGTGCCGCGGTCGTAGACCAGGTTGTATTCCGCGTAGAGCCCGCGATGGACAAGCTGCGCGTCCTTGTCCGCCTCGCTCCATGGCGTGGTGCGGCGCCGCTCGACCAGCGGCAGGAAGGCCGGCAGGAAGGCGC
>CAZPCU010000055.1:0-9227 GCA_964585075.1 uncultured Rhodobacterales bacterium | reverse complement strand
CCCAGTGGGGGACGAGGTTCGAGTTGGCGATGAGCACGCGCGGCGCATCCCGGTGCGTCGGGAAGACGCCGACTGGCTTGCCCGACTGCACCAGCAGCGTCTCGTCCTCGCCGAGCCGCTTCAGCGTGGCCACGATCGCGTCGAAATCCTCCCATGTGCGGGCCGCGCGCCCGATGCCGCCATAGACGACGAGCTCGTGCGGGTTCTCGGCCACGTCCGGGTGCAGGTTGTTCATCAGCATCCTGAGCGGCGCCTCGGTCTGCCAGCTCTTCGCGCTGATCTCGGGGCCGGTGTCGGGAAAGACATCGCGGATGTTGTGGCGGGGATCGGTCATGGGCAGTCTCCTGGTCGGGCGTCGCCGCCCCGAAGGTTATCCACAGCAGGGCAGGCTCGACGCGGCTTCGCAGCCGAAGGCGGCAATACCCCGGAAAAGCGAGAAAACGGTGGAAGCGCGCAGCCTCTTCTTCTGGACCTGTCCACAGCGCCCCGCCTCATCTCAGCGCGGCTCCGAGCGCCAGCCGCTCGAGCGCCTCGAGCACGCGCGCCAGATGGCCGCGCATCCGCCCCGCGCGATCCGCCCGCCAGGTCCAGGGCGGCGCCTCCTCCATGTAGCTGGACTGCGCGAGCTCCATCTGGATGGCGTGAACCCCCGTCTCCGGGCGGCCGTAGTGCCGCGTGGTCCAGCCGCCCTTGAAACGCCCGTTGACCACGGTGCTGTAGCCCGGCGCCGCGTCGCAGACCTCGCGCACGGTCTCCTCCACCGCCGTCGCGCAACTCCGCCCGTCACTGGTGCCGATGTTGAAATCCGGCAGCACGCCCGCGAAGAGGAAGGGCACCGTCGAGCGGATGGAATGGCAGTCGTAGAGGATCGCCACACCGTGGCGCTCCCGCACCCGCGCGATCTCGGCCGCCAGCGCCTCGTGATAGGGCGCGTGGTAGGCGTCGCGCAGGCGCGCCACGTCCTCGGCGTCGGGTTCCGCGCCGTCCTGCCAGATCGGCTCCCCGTCGAAATCGGTAAGCGGGACGAGCCCGGTGGTGTTCTGCCCGGGATAGAGGCTCGCCCCGTCTGGGGCGCGGTTCACGTCGATGGCGTAGCGGTGGATCGAGGTGCGCACCTTGCTCGCCATGGGGGCGAGCCCCGCGTAGAGCCGGTGAACGTGCCAGTCCGTGTCGGCGAGCGCCCGGCCCCGGGCGTTGAGCCGCGCGGCCACCTCCGCGGGCAGGTCCGTTCCGGTGTGCGGCAGCCCCAGCACCAGCGGCCCGTCCCCATGCACGACCTCGATCATCGGAAGCCCTCCAGCCCCGCCGCCGCCACCAGCGCGCCCTCCCGGACGAGCGCGGCGGCGGTCTCGATGTCGGGGGCCATGTAACGGTCCTCGGCGAGCGGGGGCACGTCCTGCCGGAGCCGCCCGAGCACCTCGCGAAGCCGCGCCGAGCTGCGCAGCGGCGCGCGCGCCTCGATCCCCTGCGCGGCGCAGAGCGCCTCGACGCCCTGGATGACGGAGAGGTTCTGCACCATGCGGAAGAGCCGCCACGCGCCGTGGGCGGCCATGCTCACGTGATCCTCCTGGTTGGCGGAGGTGGGCGTCGAATCCGTCACGCAGGGGGTGGCGAGGTGCTTGTTCTCGCTCATCAGCGCGGCGGTGGTGACCTCCGCGATCATGAACCCCGAGTTCAGCCCCGGATCGGGCGTGAGGAAGGGCGGCAGATCGAAGGACAGCGCCGGGTCCACCATGAGCGCCACGCGGCGCTGGGAGATGCTGCCGAGCTCTGCAAGCGCGAGCGCGATCTGGTCGGCGGCGAAGCCCACGGGTTCCGCGTGGAAGTTCCCGCCCGAGACGATGCGGCCCTCTTCCACCAGCACGAGCGGGTTGTCGGTCACCGCGTTGGCCTCGATCTCGAGCGTGCGCGCGGCCGTCCGCAGCACGTCGAGCGCCGCGCCGGCCACCTGCGGCTGGCAGCGGATGCAGTAGGGATCCTGCACGCGCGGGTCGCCCTCGCGGTGGCTCTCGCGGATCTCGCTGCCCTCCATCAGGCGGCGCATGGCATCAGCCACCTCGATCTGCCCGGCGTGCCCCCGCAGCCTGTGGATATCCGCCACCAGCGGCGCCGTGGAGCCCATGATCGCGTCTGTGGACAAAGCGGCGATGACGGCGGAGTTTTCCACAGCCCGGAACGCCTCGAACAGGGCGGCGAGCGCGCAGGCTGTGGAAAACTGCGTGCCGTTGATGAGGGCGAGCCCCTCCTTCGGGCCCAGCGCCACCGGCGCGAGGCCCGCCGCCGCCAGCGCCTCCGCGCCCGCCATCTCGCGGCCCCGGTGCCAGGCGCGCCCCTCCCCGATCATCACGGCGGTCATGTGCGCGAGCGGCGCGAGGTCGCCCGAGGCCCCGACGGAGCCCTGGTGCGGCACCACCGGCGTGACGCCCCGCGCGAGCATCCCTTCCAGAAGCGCGCAGATCTCCCAACGCACGCCCGATGCGCCCCGGCCGAGCGACATCAGCTTGAGCGCCATCATGAGCCGCGCCAGCGCCTCCGGCATCGGTGCGCCGACCCCGGCGCAATGCGACAGGATCAGGTTCCGCTGCAGTTGCGCGGTGTCCCCGGCCGCGATCTTCCGGCTGGCGAGCTTGCCGAAGCCGGTGTTCACGCCGTAGACCGGCGCCTCCCCGGAGGCGGCCTCGGCCACGAGTTCTGCCGCTGCCTCCACCGGGCCGCGCGCCGCCGGGTCGAGCCGCGGCGCCTCGCCGTCGCGCCAGAGCCGGTCCAGCTCGGCCAGGGGCACGGCGCCGGGCGAGAGGATCATGTGCGCCCCCCGACGATCCGGCGGTGGAGCGGGTTGAACCCGATGCGGTAGGAAAGTTCGGCCGGGCGCGCCGCGTCCCAGACGCAGAGATCGGCCCGGAGGCCCGCCGCGATGCGCCCCCGATCGGCGAGGCCGAGCGCGCGCGCCGCGTGAACGGTGACGCCGCGCAGCGCCTCCTCCGGCGTCATCCGGAAGAGCGTGCACCCCATGTTGAGCGCGAGGAGCAGCGAGGTCAGCGGCGAGGAGCCGGGATTGCAGTCGGTGGCGAGCGCCATCGGCACGCGGTGGGAGCGGAAGGCGCCCACGGGCGGAAGCTGGGTTTCGCCCAGCGTGTAGAAGGCGCCCGGCAACAGCACCGCGACCGTCCCCGCCCGCGCCATCTCGGCGGCGTCCTCCCAGGTCGCGTATTCCAGGTGGTCGGCCGAAAGCGCGCCCCGCGACGCGGCAAGCCGCGCCCCGCCCATCCAGGACAGCTGCTCGGCATGGAGCTTCACCGGCAGTCCCAGCTCGGCGGAGAGGTCGAAGACGCGCGCGATCTGCGCTGCGTCGAAGGCGATGCCCTCGCAGAACCCGTCCACCGCGTCGGCGAGGCCCTCCTCCGCCGCCCGGAGCAGCGTGGGCAGGCAGACGTCGTCGATGTAGCTGTCGGCGCGTCCGGCATACTCGGGCGGAACCGCATGCGCGCCGAGGAAGCTCGTGCGTACCGCCACGTCCCGCGCCTCGGCCAGCCGCCGCGCCGCGCGCAGCATGCGCAGCTCCGTCTCCGTGTCGAGCCCGTAGCCCGATTTCACCTCCACCGTCGTCACGCCCTCGGCGATCAGCGCGTCGAGGCGGCGGAGCGCGCCGGACAGCAGCGCGTCCTCTCCGGCGGCGCGGGTCGCTTCCACCGTCGAGACGATGCCGCCGCCGGCGCGGGCGATCTCCTCGTAGCTCGCGCCTTCGAGGCGCATCTCGAACTCCCCGGCGCGGTCGCCGCCGAAGACGAGATGCGTGTGACAATCGATGAGACCCGGGGTCACGAGCCGGCCGTCGAGGCTTTCGGCGGGCCATGACGCGAGCGGCCCGGGCAGCTCCGCCATCGGGCCGGCCCAGGCGATGCGGCCCTCCTCGACCGCGACGGCGCCCTCCTGCACGAGGCCGTAGGGCGTCGGCCCCTCCATCGTCGCGAGCGTGGCGTCGGTGAGGACGAAAGCGGACATTGAGTCCCCATAAAATCAGGTTTATAGATTTTATGTCTGCACATATTAAGCGCGTCAAGAGGTCCCGATGACGATCATCCACGCCAGCCAGGCGCTGACGCCCGCGGGATGGGCGGAAGAGTTCCGCATCGCCATCGCGCCCGACGGGCGCCTCGCCGAGGCGCCGGCGGACGCCGCGCCCGATCACCGCGTCGGGCTGCTGCTGCCGGCGCCGGGAAACCTTCATTCCCACGCCTTCCAGCGCGCGATGGCCGGGCTCGCCGAGCGGCGCGGCACCGCGGGGCAGGACAGTTTCTGGACCTGGCGGGAGCGCATGTACCGCTTTCTCGCCGCGCTCGGCCCGGAGGAGGTGGAGGCGATCGCCGCGCAGGTGCAGATGGAGATGCTCGAGGCGGGCTTCGCCGCGGTTGGCGAGTTTCATTACCTGCACCACCAGCCGGGCGGCGCCCCCTACCCCCGGCTCTCGGAACTCTCCGACCGGATCGTCGCCGCGGCCACGGACACCGGGATCGGCCTCACCCTTCTGCCCGTCCTCTACAGCCAGGGCGGCGCGGACGGGCGCGCGCTGGGCGACGGGCAGCTTCGCTTCGGCAACGACACGGAGCGCTTCTCCCATCTCGTGGAAGGCGCGGCCGAGGCCATGACGACGCTGGAGGACGATGCGGTGCTCGGACTCGCCCCGCACTCGCTCCGCGCCGTCTCGCCCGACGCGCTGTCCCAGATCGTCGAGGTGGGCCTCGGGCCCCTGCACATGCACCTCGCCGAGCAGGAGGCCGAGGTGACGGAGGTGATCGCCACGCTCGGCGCGCGGCCGGTGGAATGGCTGCTCGACAATGCCGAGGTGGACGGCCGCTGGTGCCTCGTTCACTGCACGCAGATGCGCCCGCACGAGACCGCAGGGCTCGCCCGGACGGGGGCGGTGGCGGGGCTCTGCCCGATCACGGAGGCCAATCTCGGCGACGGCATCTTCGACGGCGCGCGCTGGCGCGCGGGCGGCGGAGCCTTCGGCGTGGGCTCGGACTCCAACCTGCGCATCACCCTGTCGGGGGAACTGTCTGCGCTCGAATACTCCCAGCGGCTGCGCGACCGCGCCCGCGCCGTGATGGCCGATCCCGGGCGGTCCACGGGCCGGCAGCTCCTCGAAGCCGCCGCCGCGGGCGCCGCGCAGGCGCTCGGACGGGGGCGCGGCGTGATCGCGCCCGGCGAATGGGCCGATCTCGTCACCCTCGACGCCGAGGCCACCGCGCTTCTCGGACGGCGCGGCGACACCGCCCTCGACACATGGATCTTCGCCGCCGACGACGGGCTGGTGCGCGATGTCTGGTCGGCCGGGCGGCACGTCGTGCAGGACGGCGCCCATGTCGCGCGGGGCCGGATCGAGACGCGGTTCCGCAAGGTCATGGGCCGGCTCGGGGACGGGCTCTGATGGCCGCACGGCGCCCGGCGTGGCGCGCTGTCCGGGACGAGGCGCTGCGCCGCATCCAGACCCGGGAATGGAAGCCCGGAGAGCTGATCCCGAGCGAGGCGGCGCTGGCGCGGGAGCTGGGCCACGCCCGCGCGACCGTCAACCGCGCGCTGCGCGCCCTCGCCGAGCAGGGCCTGCTGGAGCGCCGCCGCCGCGCCGGCACCCGCGTCGCGGAGGCGCCGCAGCGCCGCGCGCTCCTTTCCGTGCCGCTCATCCGCGAGGAGGTGGAGGCGCGCGGCGGGCGCTACGGCCACGCGCTCGTCGCCCGGCGGGTCGCGCCCATGCCAGACCCCGGCCGGCTGACGCTCGGCCTCGCGCCGGAGACGCCGACGGAAGAGGTGCGCGCGCTCCACCTGGCCGACGGGCGGCCCTACGCCTACGAGACGCGCTGGGTGAACCTCGCCGCCGTGCCAGGGTTCGGCGACGCGCCGCTCGAGACGGTGAGCGCCAACGAATGGCTCGTCCGCCACGCGCCGTTCGAGCGGGGGACGCTCGATTACGCCGCCGAGGCCGCGGACGCGGCGGCTTCTGCCCATCTCGGCTGCGCCGCGGGAACGCCGGTGATGGTGCTGGAGCGCACCACCCATGGACCCGAGGCGCCCGTCACCTGGGTGCGGCTCGTCTACGCGCCGGGCTACCGGCTGCACATGGACATCTGACCCGCGCGGCTCAGAACGGGTGCTCGCGCCCGTCCCAGGTGAGGAAACGCCCGGTCGTCGCGACGCTCAGCTCCCCGAAGCGGTCGATCAGGCCGCGGGCGGCCTCCTCGACCCCGATCTCCGCCGCCGCGCCGCCCATCTCGGTGCGCACCCAGCCGGGATGGTAGATGCCCAAGGCGATTCCGAGCGGGGCGAGGTCCGTGGCGAGGTTGCGGCCGAGATTGACCGCTGCGGCCTTGGAGGCGCGGTAGATGTAGCTGCCGCCGGGCGCGCGCGAGGAGCTGCCCATCTGGCTGGAGATCACGGCGATCCTCGGGTTCTCGGAGAGTTGCAGATTGGGCAGCAACGCCTGGACGGTGAGGAAGACGCCCGTCACGTTCACCGCGAAGGTCTCCGCCCACATCTCGGCCGGGTAGCCGTCGGCGAGGTTCTGGCCCTTGTCCGGGTAGATGCCCGCGTTGCAGACCAGCAGGTCCAACGGCACCGAATCCAGCCGCGCCGCGAGGGCGCCGAAGCTTTCGGGATCGCGCACGTCCAGCGGCAGGAACTCGCCGCCCGCGCGCGCCGTGCCCGAGACGGTCCAGCCCGCGGCCCGGAGCCCCTCGTCGAGCGCCGCGCCGATGCCGCGGTTCGCGCCGGTGATCACGGCGTGGGCCGGGCGGGCCATGTCAGTTCGACTTGCGCGTGGGCAGGAAGGGCAGCGGAGCCACGGGGACGCCTTCCTCGACGAGCTTGCGCGCCTCGGCCGGCCGCGCCTGCCCGCGGATCGCGCGTTCCGGCGCTTCCCCGGCGTGAATCGCGCGCGCCTCCCGCGCGAAGTTCTCTCCCACGTCCTCCGAGTTCGCTTCCACGAAGGCGCGGAGACGCCGGAGCGCCTGCTCGGCCGGGTGCGCCGGCGCGTTCAGCGGACGGGGGGCCGGCGCGTCCTCGTCCGCGGTGCTGACGCGCGGGGCCATGACGTCTTTCCTGACCTCGGTCGATCCGCAGACCGCACACGCCACCATTCCCGCCGCCTCGAGCTTGTCGAAGGCCGCGGCGGACTGGAACCAGCTCCCGAAGCTGTGCTCGTTGGCGCATTTGAGGGCGTAGTGGATCATCGGCGGGACTCGCGAAACGGGTCGCGGCAGTAGATAGGGAAATCGTCCCCTCGATCAACTCTCTCTGTCAGCCGGGGGCAGCAGGTGCTGCAAAGCCGCCACCAGCGCCTCGGCGTCCGTGCCACGCCCGAGCGCCCGCGCCGCCGCCTCCCCCAGCGCCGCCTGCGCGTCGGGCTCGGAAAGCGCCGTGAGCGCCGCCGCCAGGGTCTCGGCGCCGGAGACCTGCCGGGCGGCGGCCGCCTCGGCCAGCCGGCCATAGGCCGGCGCGAAGTTCTCCAGATGCGGGCCGTGCAGAAGCGCGCAGCCGAAGGCCGCCGGCTCGTAGGGCGTGTGGCCGCCCTTCTCGACGAGCGACCCGCCCACGAAGACCGTCCCGGCGAGCGCGTACCAGAGATGCATCTCGCCCATCGTGTCGGCGAGCAGCACCTCGGCGCCCGTGGCCTCGCCGCGGCTTCGCCGGTCGAATCCGAGCCCCGCCTGCGCGAGCAGGGCCGCCGCCGCATCGCCGCGGGCGGGGTGGCGGGGCGCGAGGATCAGCCGCAGACCGGGCCGCGCCGCACGCGCCGCCAGGTGGGCGGCGATCACGGCCTCTTCCTCTCCCTCGTGGGTGGATGCGGCAAGCCACGTCTCGCCGCGTGGATAGGCCGCGCGGAGCGCCGCGTCGGGGCCTGTCTCCGGCGGGACGTAGAGGGCCTTCAGATCGAGCACCGGCCCGACGGCCGCATCGGGCAGGCCGAGCGCGCGCAGCCGGTCGAGAGACCGGCCGTCCTGCGCCGACAGGAAGGTGACATTCCCGAGCACCCGGCGGGCGAGGCCGGGAAACCGCTGCCAGCCCCGCGCGGTGCGCGCGCTCATCCGCGCGCCGGCGACGGCCACGGGAACGCCCGCCGCCCGGCAGGCGGCGAGCCGGTTCGGCCAGAGCTCGGACTCGGCCACGATGTGCAGCCGCACGTCCCGGCGGCGCAGGAGACGGCGCGCCGCCCAGCGCAGGTCGAGCGGCGCACAGTGTGCCGGAAGGCCCCATCCGCGGGCGAGATCGCGGCCCGTCACGCTGTTCGCCGTGACGAGCCAGCCGAGATCGGGCCGCGCGTCCCGGAGCCGCGCGACGAGCGGCGCCACCGAGGCGAGCTCGCCGTTCGACGCGGCGTGGAGCCACACCGTCGGCCGCCGCTGCGCAGGGCCCGGCCCGAAGCCGAGGCGCGCGCGGAGCGCCCCCGCATCCTCGCGCCCGCCGAGCGCGCGGGCCGCGAAGAGCAAGGCGAGCGGAAGCGCCGCCAGAGAGACGAGGAGCCGGTAGAGCCACATGGGGAAGGTCCGTAGTGCCCCGTCCGCGGGCGCACAAGACCGGGCGGTTTCGCTTGCGCGCGCCGCCGCGACTGCCTACACCGCCCGGCGACCGCGACCCCGTCGGATGGCCTGATGTCCGTTCTCGTGATGAAATTCGGCGGCACCTCCGTCGCCAATATCGACCGCATCCGCCGCGCCGCCAAGCGCGTGGGCGTGGAGGTGGCCAGGGGGCACGACGTGATCGTGATCGTCTCCGCCATGGCCGGCAAGACGAACGAGCTGGCGGGATGGGTGAACGAGACCTCGCCGCTCTACGATGCGCGGGAATACGACGCCGTGGTGAGCTCGGGCGAGAACGTGACCGCGGGGCTGATGGCGCTCACGCTCCAGGAGATGGAAATCCCGGCGCGGAGCTGGCAGGGCTGGCAGGTGCCGGTGCTGACCACCTCGGCCCACGGCGCCGCGCGGATCGAGGAGATCCCGACCGGCAACATCTCCCGCAAGTTCGCAGAGGGCATGAAGGTGGCGGTGATCGCCGGCTTCCAGGGCGTGAGCCCGGAGGGCCGGATCACCACGCTCGGCCGGGGCGGCAGCGACACGACGGCGGTGGCCTTCGCCGCCGCCTTCGGCGCGGTGCGCTGCGACATCTACACCGACGTGGACGGGGTCTACACCACCGATCCGCGCATCTCGGACAAGGCGCGCAAGCTCGACCGC
>CAZPCU010000054.1:6612-9279 GCA_964585075.1 uncultured Rhodobacterales bacterium | reverse complement strand
CCACCGGCTCCTCCATCATGCCGCAGAAGAAGAATCCCGACGCGGCCGAACTCATCCGCGCGAAGATCGGGCGGATCCTCGGCGCCAACGTCGCGCTGATGACGGTGATGAAGGGCCTGCCGCTCGCCTATTCGAAGGACATGCAGGAGGACAAGGAGCAGGTCTTCGACGCGGCCGACAGCCTGATGCTCGCGCTCGCCGCGATGGAGGGGATGGCGCGCGACATGGCCGCCAACCGCGAGGCGCTGGAGGCGGCGGCGGGCAGCGGCTTCTCCACGGCGACCGATCTTGCGGACTGGCTGGTGCGCGCGCTCGGGCTACCCTTCCGCGAGGCGCATCACGTCACCGGGCGGCTCGTGGCCCTGGCCGAGGCGGAGGGCCGCGACCTGCCCGAGCTCACGCTCGAGGAGATGCGCTCCGTGCACGAGGGCATCCGCGCCGACGTGTTCGACGTGCTGGGCGTGCACAATTCGGTGGCGTCGCGCCGCTCCTACGGCGGCACGGCGCCGGATCAGGTGCGCGCGCAGGCCGCGCGCTGGAAGGAGCGACTGGGATGAGACTTCTCGCGATCACCGCGGCGGCGCTGCTCGCGCTGGCCGGATGCGGCGCCGACGGCGAGCCCGAGCCGCCCGCGCCGAAGCCCGAGCCCGGGCTCACCATATCCGGGACCGCCGAGATCGGGGTCTCGGGGGGCTCGTGATGGCGCGGCTCAAGTATCTCTGGGCCGCGCTCGCCGTGTGGGGCGCGGTGCACCCGATGTACTGGTTCCTGACCTGGTTCCGCGAGAATGGCTGGGATCTTGGCGCGATGATCGACGCCTGGCACGCCAACGCGGCCACCACCGGGCTCGTCTGGGATCTCACCATCGCCGCCGTCGCGCTCACCCTCTGGGTGCTCTTCGACGCGCTGGCGCGGCGCGATTGGCTCTCGCTCGTCACGATCCCGGCGATCTACGGGATCGGCGTGAGCTGCGGCCTGCCGCTCTACCTCTATTTTCGGGCGCGCCGCGGCCCGGCCGCCACCCAGGCGCGCAGCATGCGCCGTTGATCCCCTGAAGGCCAGGCGCTAGAGGCCAGCCATGGACCATTTCCTCTACCGCGACGGCGCGCTTCACGCCGAGGACGTCCCCGTGGCCGAGATCGCGGCCGAGGTGGGGACGCCCTTCTACCTCTATTCGACGGCGACGCTCGCGCGGCATTTCCGGCTGTTCGACGAGGCGCTCGAGGGGCTCGACCATCTGGTCTGCTACGCGGTGAAGGCCGCCTCCAACCAGGCGATCCTGAAGCTTTTGGGCGACATGGGCGCGGGGATGGACGTGGTCTCGGGCGGGGAATACGCCCGCGCCCGCGCCGCCGGCATCCCCGGCGAGCGGGTCGTGTTCTCGGGCGTGGGCAAGACGCGCGAGGAGATGGCGCAGGCGCTCGCGGGCGGGGTGCGGCAATTCAACGTCGAGAGCGAGCCGGAGCTGCGGGCGCTCTCGGCCGTGGCCGAAGAGATGGGCGCGACCGCCCCGATCACCGTGCGCGTCAACCCGGACGTGGACGCGAAGACCCACGCGAAGATCGCCACCGGCAAGGCGGAAAACAAGTTCGGCGTGCCGATCGCGCGCGCGCGCGACGTCTACGCCGAGGCCGCGGCGCTGCCCGGGCTCGAGGTGGTGGGGATCGACGTTCATATCGGCTCCCAGCTGACCGATCTCGCGCCCTTCGAGGCGGCCTACACCAAGGTGGCCGAGCTCACCGGGCTCCTGCGCGCCGACGGCCACGACATCCGCAGGCTGGACCTGGGCGGGGGGCTCGGCATTCCCTACGAACGCTCGAACGCCGCGCCGCCCCTGCCCACCGAGTACGGCGCGCTCATCAAGCGCACGGTCGGGCATCTGGGCTGCGAGGTGGAGATCGAGCCCGGCCGCCTCATCGCCGGCAACGCGGGCATCCTCGTCGCCCGCGTGATCTACGTGAAGGCCGGCGAGGGCCGGGACTTCCTGATTCTCGACGCCGCGATGAACGACCTGATCCGCCCGGCCATGTACGACGCCTGGCACGACATCGTGCCCGTCCGGGAAGCCGCGCCGGGGGCCGAGCAGGCGCCTTTCGACGTGGTGGGCCCGGTCTGCGAGACGGGCGACACCTTCGCCCGCGGCCGCATGCTCCCGCCGCTCGCCGAGGGCGACCTCGTGGCCTTCCGCTCCGCGGGCGCCTACGGCGCGGTGATGGCGAGCGAGTACAACACGCGCCCGCTCGTGCCCGAGGTTCTCGTGAAGGGCGATCACGTCGCTGTCATCCGGCCGCGCCCCTCCTTTGACGACATCATAAATCGCGATACCATTCCAGCATGGCTGTAAGGCGGGTGCGCATTCCCGGGCTCGTGCGGCACGGCCAAGGGAATATGTGATGCAGGGCGATCCGACCGGACAGAACGACGTGTTCCGCGCGATACGATGGCCGCTCGGCCTGACCCGCGCCGGCATCGTGGCCGAGCGCGCCGTGCGGGCCTTCTGGCCGCTCTGGTCGATCGTCGCGGCCGCGCTCGCGCTTCTGATGCTCGGCATCCAGGACATGGTGCCGGTGGAAGCCGTCTGGACGGCGGGCGCGCTGGCCGGGCTCGGGGCGCTCGTCTCCCTCGTCCACGGGCAGATCCAGGCCGGACCCCGCGGCGCCAACGTCG
>CAZPCU010000054.1:0-6602 GCA_964585075.1 uncultured Rhodobacterales bacterium | reverse complement strand
CCGCTTCCGCTGGCCCTCTCGGGGCGAGGCGCTCGTGCGGCTCGACGCCACGATGTCCGGCCGCCCGATCACGACGCTCCTCGACGAGCAGGCCGTCGGCGCGGGTGACGCCGCCTCGGCCGCGGTCTGGGCCGCGCACCAGCGGCGCATGGCCGAACGCATCGCCGCCGCCCGGGCCGCGCCGCCGGATCTCCGCGTCGCGCCGCGCGACCCCTTCGCGCTGCGCTACGTGGCGCTTCTCGCGCTCTCGGTGGCGCTCGTCTTCGGCTCCGTGTGGCGCGTGGGCTCCGTGACCGAGATGGCGCCCGGCCAGGCGCGCGCGCTCGCCGGCGGCCCGGCCTGGGAAGGCTGGGTGGAACCGCCGGCCTACACGGGGCTTCCGGCGATCTACCTCAACGACATCGCAGGCGGCGAACTCTCGGTCGCCGAGGGCAGCCGTGTGACGGTCCGCCTCTACGGCGAGGTGGGCGCGCTCGCGGTCGCCGAAACCGTCTCGGGCGGAGAGGCACCGCCGGAATCCTCCGCCGAACCGTCGCAGGGCTTCGACGTGGCCCGCTCGGGCCGGATCGAGATCGACGGGCCGGGCGGGCGCCTCTGGGAGGTCGCGCTCCGGCAGGACGCCGCGCCCGACGTCGCGCTCGCCGGAGAGGCCGAAGCCTCGGCGCGGGGCGAGATGACGCTGCCCTTCCGCGCCAGCGACGACTACGGCGTGGTCGCGGGCACGGCGCGGATCTCGCTCGATCTCGATGCCGTGGAGCGCCGGCACGGCCTTTCCGCCGAGCCCGAGGCGCGCCCCGCCATCGAGGTCCCGCTGCCCATGCCCATCACGGGCGACCGGGCCGAGTTCGAGGAAAGCCTCATCGAGGATTTCTCGAAGCATCCCTGGGCCAACCTGCCCGTGAAGGTCGCGCTTTCGGTGGAGGACGCCGCGGGGCAGACCGGCGCATCGACGCCCGAAACCATGACGCTTCCGGGCCGGCGCTTTTTCGATCCGCTGGCCGCGGCCGTGGCCGAGCAGCGCCGGGACCTGCTGTGGACGCGGGACAACGCGCGCCGCGTCGCGCAGGTGCTGCGCGCCGTCTCGCACCGTCCGGAGGACGTGTTCCGCTCCGAAACCGCCTATCTCCGGCTTCGCGTGGCGCTCCGCCGCCTGGAAACCTTCACGACTTACGGCGGCGGCGTCACCGAAGAGCAGCGCGACGAGATCGCCGAGGCGCTCTGGGAGCTCGCGATCCTGCTGGAAGAGGGCGATCTCGGCGATGCGCTGGAGCGGCTGCGCCGGGCGCAGGACCGTCTCGCCGAGGCGATGCGCAACGGCGCCTCCGACGAGGAGATCGCCGAGCTGATGCAGGAACTCCGCGAGGCGACCAACGAATACCTGAACGAACTTGCCCGTCAGGCCCAGCGCGACGGCGAAGAGGGCGCGCAGGACGAGATGGCCCAGCAGATGCCCGGCATGGAGATGTCGCAGGACGACCTGCAAGGCATGATGGACCGCATCCAGGAGCTGATGGAACAGGGCCGGATGGCCGAGGCGCAGGAGGCGCTGCGCCAGCTTCAGCAGATGATGGAGAACATGCGCGTCACCCAGGGCCAGGGGCAGGGCCAGCAGTCCCCGGGACAGCAGGCGATGGAGGGCCTGTCCGAGACGCTCCGCAACCAGCAGGGGCTCTCCGACGAGGCGTTCCGCGACCTGCAGGAGCGTTTCAATCCCGGCCAGCAGGGGCAGCAGGGGCAAGAAGGCCAGCAGGGGCAAGAAGGCCAGCAGGGGCAGCAGTTCGGACAGCAACCCGGCGAGGGGCAGGGCCAGCAGCCCAGCGAGCAGCAGCCCGGCCAGGGACAGGGCCAGCAACAGGCGCGGCCGGGCGAGGACCCCGGCCAGGGCGACGCGCCGGGCACCGAGGAGTCGCTCGCGGATCGCCAGCGCGCGCTGCGCCAGGAATTGAACCGCCAGCGCCAGAACCTGCCCGGCGTCGGCGGCGAGGCGGGCGAGGCCGCGCGCCGTGCGCTCGAGCGCGCCGAGGGGGCCATGGAAGGCGCCGAGGAAGCGTTGCGCAACGATGATCTGGCCGAGGCGATCGACCGGCAGGCCGAGGCGATGGACGCGCTCCGCGACGGTCTGAGGAACATGGGAGAGGCGCTGGCGCAGGAGCAGCAGCAGCAGAACGGTCAGGGCCAGCAGGGCATGGCCGAGGGCGATCCCGACGGACAGTCCCGCGACCCGCTGGGCCGGAGCGCGGGCAATGGCGGCCAGCTCGGCACCGAGGACAGCCTGCTGCAGGGCGATGACGTCTATCGCCGCGCGCGCGACCTGCTCGAAGAACTCCGCCGCCGCAGCGGCGAAAGCGAGCGCCCGGACATCGAGCGCGACTATCTCGAGCGCCTGCTGGAGCGGTTCTGAAACGCGCGCCGCGTCGGCTCGGGATGGCGAGATCGCGAGCGTCCGGGTCTAGCCGTTCGTCAGGCCCTCCAGCCACAGGAGAAGCCCGGTCACCAGCCGGTTGAGCCAGGCCCGAAGGGCATCCACCGCCGTTACGTAACCCTCCAGCAGCGGCGCGAGCGCGGGGATGTCCTCCGCGAGGCGCGGGGCGAGCACATAGATCGCCACCAGCAGAACGGCAAGCAGGATCGCGAGGACGAACCCGCGCGAGAAACCGCCGGGCGGCGTTTCCTCCCCGGCCTCGAACGCCTCCATGTCCTCCGCGCTCGCTTCGGCCGAGGCCGCCGCATCCGTCGCCCGGAGGGTGGAGTTGATTTCCTCGATGTCCGGCAGGAGATCGCGCCGCGATCCGCCGGCGTCCTGGCCGGTCGCCGCGTCCGCGGGCACGGCGGCCGCCGCTGCGGGGGCCGCCTCCGCCTCTCCTGCGTCCGCCGCCTCGGACTGCGCCGGCTCTCCGGACTCCGCGGGAAGTTCGCCCCGCATCCGCGCCATGCGTTCGCGCGCTTCGCGGGCGCGGCGCGTGGAGGCGTCTTCCTCCGCCCCTTCCTCCAGCCCGAGTTCGGGCTGGCTCTCGATCGGCGCCGCGGTCTCGGCGGCGCGGGCGCGCGCCTCCTGTTCCGCTTCCTCGCGCAGGAGGTCGGCCACGGAGGGATCGAGCTCGCGCCGCGGCAGATCGGCCGCGGGCTCTTCCGCGGCCATGCCTTCGTCCGCCTCCTCGCCGACCGTGCTTGCTGCCGCGTCCACGGTTTCCGCCGAGTCCGGGGCGTCTTCCGCCGCCTCGGCATGGGAGGGATGCGACTGGAACCACGTGCTGCCACAGGCGGAGCACTGAACGTCGCGCCCCTCTTCGGGGATGACCTCGTCGGGAACCTCGTACTGCGCGCCGCAATTCGGGCAGATCAGACGCATCTCAACTCCTTGTCGGCCATCCGGCGCTCCGCGCCCGGGCCGCCGCTCCCCAACTTCCGGTGGCATGGAACCTACTGGCTGGCGAAAGGCCGCGAAAGCCCCTTCGCGGGCCGCGCATCCGATTGCAACCGGACCGGTGCTGAGGCACAACATGGCTCCGGCGGGCAGGCAGGCAGACTTGGGGGCGGCGGTGATCGAGCTCGAAGGGGTGGGCTACAGCTACGGCGGCGGCGAGCTCCTGCAGGACATGTCGCTCACCATCGCGCCCGGCAGCTTCCACTTCCTGACCGGGCCATCGGGCGCGGGCAAGACGACCTTCCTGAAGCTCTGCTACGGCGCGCTTCGGCCGAGTTCCGGCCGCCTCCGGGTGTTCGAGAAAGAGCTCTCGGCCATGAACCGCGACGACATCGCCCTGGCGCGCCGGCGCATCGGCGTGGTGCACCAGGATTGCCAGTTCCTGGACCATCTTCCCGTGCGGGAGAACGTCGCCCTGCCTCTCACCGTCTCGGGGCAGGGTGGCGACGCGGCCGCGATGGAGGACCTGCAGGAGCTGCTCGCCTGGGTCGGGCTGACCGAACGGGCCGACGCGCTGCCGCCGGAACTTTCCGGCGGCGAGCGCCAGCGCGCGGCGCTTGCCCGCGCGGTGATCATGTCGCCTGACGTGATCCTCGCCGACGAACCCACGGGCAACGTGGACTGGGAGATGTCGCAGCGCCTTCTTCAGCTTCTCGTGGAGCTCAACCGGCTCGGAAAGGCGGTGATGGTGGCGACCCACGATCTCGCCCTCATCCGCGCCGCCAAGAGCCAGGTGCAGGCGCGGGTCCTCCGGATCGCCGGCCGGCGGCTGCAGGCGGCGGGGGCGGAGCTGTGAAGGCCGTGCTGTCGCTTCTGCGCGGCGACACGCAGGCCGACCGCGTGGTGCCGCCCACCGGCTTCACCGCGCGGCTCACCGTGTTCACGGCGGGCGCCATGGCCTTCCTCGCGGTCTTCGCGCTGGCGCTCTCGCTCGCGGCCGGACGGCTGGCCGAGCGCTGGGGGGAGGAACTCGCCCGCTCGGCGACGCTGCGCATCTCCGCGCCCGCCGAGCAGATGGCCGAACAGACGCGGGCCGCCCTGCGCGTGCTCGAGACGACCCCGGGCGTGGCCGAGGCGCGCGCGCTCCCGCCCGAGGAACAGCGCGCCCTCCTCGAGCCGTGGCTCGGCCCCGACCTGCCGCTCGAGGACCTCCCGGTGCCGCAGCTCGTCGAGATCGTGGAGACCGAGGAGGGCTACGACGCGGCGGGCCTGCGGCTGCGTCTGGCGGCGGAGGTGCCCGGGGCGGTGCTCGACGATCACACCCGCTGGCGCCGACCGCTCGTGCAGGCGGCGGACCGGCTGCGCCTGCTCGGCTGGGTCTCCATCGGGCTCATCGGCGCCACGGTGGCGGCGATGATCACGCTGGCCGCCCAGGCCGCGCTGGCCGCCAACGCGCAGGTGATCGCGGTGCTGCGGCTCGTGGGCGCGCGCGACGCCTACATCGCCCGCGCCTTCGTGCGCCGCTTCACGCTGCGCGCGCTCGCAGGCGCCGCGGCGGGCACGGCGCTCGGCATGGTCGCCGTGGCGCTCCTGCCGGGCGGTGGGGAGGGTGGCGAGAGTTTCCTCACCGGCCTCGGCTTCCGGGGGTGGCACTGGCTCGCCCCGCTCCTCGTGCCGCCGCTCGCCGCGATCGTGGCGTTCTGGGCCACGCGCGGCGCGGCGCGGCGCACGCTCAGGGCGCTCGCCTGATGCTGCGCTGGGTCCGCTCGGCGCTCTTCGTGGGGCAGATGTACGCCATGATGGCGCTCATGGCGGTCTTCTTCACGCCCTGGGCCATCTTCGACAGGCGCGGGGCCTATGCCGGCGTTCACACCTATTGCCGCTACGTGCGCTGGACGGCGCGGTGGATGGTGGGGCTCCGCACCGAGGTGCGGGGGCGCGTGCCCGTGGAGGAAGTGCTGATCGCGGCCAAGCACCAGAGCTTTCTCGACATCATCCTCATCGTCAGCGTCGTGCCGCGCCCCAAGTTCATCATGAAGCGCGAGCTCCTCTGGGCGCCGATCCTCGGCTGGTACGCCAAGCGCATCGGCTGCGTGGCGGTGGACCGCGGCAAGCGCCGTCAGGCCATGCGCCAGATGGTCGAGGGCGTCCGGCACGGCGACGCGCCGCCGGGGCAGCTCATCATCTACCCGCAGGGCACGCGCGTCGCGCCCGGGGTGAAGGCGCCCTACAAGGTCGGCACCGCGGTGCTCTACGAGGAGACGGGCCAGCCCTGCGTGCCCGCGGCCACGAACGTCGGCCTGTTCTGGCCGCGCAAGGGGATCCTGCGCAAGCCGGGCCTCGCCGTGGTGGAGTTTCTCGAACCCATCGCGCCCGGCCTCACGGCTGCCGAGTTCATGGCCCGGCTGGAACGCGAGGTGGAGGAGCGGTCGGACGCGCTGATGGCGGAGGGGCCGGAGCTATGCCGGAAAACGGGTGATGGGGCCTGAGAAAGCGGGGCGTCGTGGCGGGGGCTGCCGGAAGGGCGCATCCAGCTGCGCCGGAC
The DNA here is from genome assembly GCA_964585075.1 of uncultured Rhodobacterales bacterium. Lineage (GTDB taxonomy): Bacteria > Pseudomonadota > Alphaproteobacteria > Rhodobacterales > Rhodobacteraceae > Rhodosalinus. Next base: position 693 of record CAZPCU010000054.1, on the reverse strand, counting down.
AGTGATTGCGGCAAACGGACGTTGTTGGCTCGTTCTCATGATGCGACACTGGGCATGCTGGGGAGCGTGTTCTGGTGAAAGGCCGCCTCGTGATATCCTGCCGCTATCTTCTCGTGACGCCGATCCCTTTCTTCAGGGATGCACAGGGCGATATCTGGATCGACCGACTCTGGCACCACGATCTGGTGCGGCATCTTGAATACATTGAAGATCTGACTGTCGCGGCACCTCGGCAAGCTGCCAGGGCCGGGTCGGAAGACTTGGTCAGGCTGGACGTGCCGAACGAGCGGCGTGTCCGCTTTCTCCGCGTGCCGATGGGAGAGTCAACGGCGCAGGCGCTTCTGCAACTGCCGGTGTCGGCGCTGGTCCTTTTCGGTGCGGTGCGCGGCGCCGACCTGATACACAGCGGCGTCGCCGGCTGGCCCTACCCTTTGGGGCTTTTCGCCAATCCCTTTGCCGTCCTGTTACGCCGCCGTCTCGTGATCGTCGTCGAAAGCTCGTTCTGGCGCGTGCCCAATGGCGCAAACCCGAGCAGAAAGGCGCGGCTCAGGGCCGGTCTGACCGAAGCCTTCGCCCGCTGGTCGGTGCGCCGGGCCGACCTGAGCATCTTCACCAGCACCGCCTATCGGGATGAACTGAGATCGCGGCCGGCCGCCGTCTTGGGCGCCGTGAAATCCGAGACGTGGCTATCAA
>CAZPCU010000053.1:2786-9287 GCA_964585075.1 uncultured Rhodobacterales bacterium | reverse complement strand
GAAACTTTATGACCGAGCGTGCGCAGAAACTATTCCGCAGCCGCAGCACCGAGAGGCAGAAGGTGCGCGATGGAGCGGGCGTAGAAGTCGAGCAGCGCGGTCTCCTCCTCTGCCGGGGCGAGCACATCGCCCCGGTCCACCACGATCTTGCGCGCGGCAAGCTGGCCCACCGCCTGGTCGAGCGCCGCGGGCGCGAGCGCAGGCAGGCCCAGCCGCTTCGTCAGCGCCGCGGCCCTGCGCTGCAGCTCCGCGCGCGGCATCGCCCCGTCGCTTCGCAGAAGATGCGCGACGACCGGGACGGGAACCACCGGCACCGCGGCGCCGATCCGGCGCATCAGAGCCTCGGCCAGCCGCTGCGGATCCGCGTCGTGTGCGCCCCGGAACGCCGCGAGCGAAAGCGGCTGGCCGAACCGCACGGCCGCCTGCCCGAAGCGGCGGTGCCGGCCCGTGACCTTGAACCAGAGATGCCCGAGCACGAAGCGCACGATCGCCAGGGGGCGCGCGCGGAAGCGCCGCGTGCCGGCCTGCCCCGCAGAGGTGAGCAGCCGGTCTTCCAGCACGCGGTCGTAGTTCAGCCCCACCGGCACGAAGATCACGTCGTGCCCGGCGGGCTCGGCCTCGGCGATGTACTTGAGCAGGCCCAGCTTCGGCGGCCCGAGGCCCCCCGTCACGCTGAGCCCGCCCTCGGGGTAGATCGCCTGCGTCACGCCGCCCTCGGTGGCGAAATGGACGTAGCGCGCCAGCACCCGGCGATAGAGCATGTTGCCCTCGCGGCGGCGGATGAAGTAGCCGCCCAGCGCCCGGATCAGCCGCGACACGGGCCAGACGCGCGCCCATTCCCCCACCGCATAGGCCAGCGGCGAGGTCCCGGCCACCAGATGGGTCAGCAGCACATAGTCCATGTTGCTCCGGTGGTTCATCACGAAGACCACCGTGGCCTCGGGGTCGATCCGGCCCACCACCTCTGCCCGTTCCAGCCGCACGGCGTAGAGCGTGCCCGACAGCCACCGTGCGAGACGGATCGCCAGGCCGAAGTAGAGCGAGGCGGAAAAGGCCGGCACGATCTCGCGCGCGTAGCGGCGCGCGCGCTCGAAGGCCACGTTCTCGGGGATGCCCTCGGCCTCGGCGGTGGCGACGATCGCCTGGCTCACCTCGGGGTCGTAGATCAGGCGCTGGATGGTGTCGTGCCGCTCGGCCAGCTTGAAGGGCCGGATCGGCCGCTCGAGCCGCTCGTTCAGACGCACGACCGCGCGCTCGAGCCTGCGGCGAAAGAACCAGCGCACCGAGGGGAACAGGAAATGAGAGGCGAAGGTGACGCCCGCGAAGGCGAGGATCAGCAGGAAGAGCCAGAGCGGAAGGGTGACGGGCGCGGTCATCGCAGGGATATTGAAGGCTCCCCTGCCCCGCGTAAATCTTTTGGCAGCTGCCGCAATGGCTGCCTGCGCCGCGCCGCATCGCAGCGAATTGACCGGCCAGAAAGTTTCAAGTATCCACGGCCGGACGCAACAAAGTTGCACGACAGAGTCGCGAGGCCCCAGATGACCGAGACCGCATCCGCGCCCAAGAAAGACCGCCCCTGGCTCATGCGCACCTATGCGGGGCATTCCACCGCGAAGGCCTCCAACGCGCTCTACCGCCGCAACCTCGCCAAGGGCCAGACCGGCCTTTCCGTCGCCTTCGACCTCCCCACGCAGACGGGCTACGACAGCGACCACGTGCTCGCCCGGGGCGAGGTGGGAAAGGTCGGCGTGCCCGTCGCGCATCTGGGCGACATGCGCACGCTCTTCGAGGACATTCCGCTCGAGCAGATGAACACCTCGATGACGATCAACGCCACGGCGCCCTGGCTCCTGGCGCTCTACGTGGCGGTGGCCGAGGAACAGGGGGCCGACGTCTCGAAACTCCAGGGCACGGTCCAGAACGACATCATCAAGGAATACCTCTCGCGCGGGACCTACATCTGCCCGCCGAAACCCTCGCTGCGGCTCATCACCGACGTCGCGGCCTACTGCTACCGCGAGATTCCGAAATGGAATCCGATGAACGTCTGCTCCTACCACCTGCAGGAGGCCGGCGCGACGCCGGAACAGGAACTCGCCTTCGCGCTGGCCACGGCGACCGCGGTGCTCGACGACCTGAAAGGCAAGGTGCCCGACGAGGATTTCCCGGTTCTCGTGGGCCGCATCTCCTTCTTCGTGAACGCGGGCATCCGTTTCATCACCGAGATGTGCAAGATGCGCGCCTTCACCGAGCTCTGGGACGAGATCTGCCGCGAGCGCTACGGCGTCGAGGACCCGAAGCTGCGCCGTTTCCGCTACGGCGTGCAGGTCAACTCCCTCGGGCTGACCGAACAGCAGCCCGAGAACAACGTCTACCGCATCCTGATCGAGATGCTGGCGGTGACGCTGTCGAAGAAGGCGCGCGCCCGGGCCGTGCAGCTGCCCGCCTGGAACGAGGCGCTCGGCCTGCCACGGCCCTGGGACCAGCAATGGTCGCTCCGGATGCAGCAGATTCTCGCCCATGAAACCGACCTCCTCGAATTCGACGACCTGTTCGACGGCAACCCGGCCGTGGACGCCAAGGTGGAGGACCTGAAGGAGGGCGCGCGCCACGAACTGGCGAACATCGACGCCATGGGCGGCGCGGTCGCGGCCATCGAATACATGAAGGCCCGCCTCGTGGACGCCAACGCCGAGCGGCTCAACCGCATCGAGCGCGGCGAAACGGTCGTGGTCGGCGTCAACAAGTGGGTGGAGGGCGAGCCGTCCCCGCTCATGGACGAGGAGGGCGGCATCATGGTCGTGGACCCGGGGGTCGAGCAGGATCAGATCGACCGGCTGAACGCCTGGCGCGCGGCGCGGGACGAGGCGGCGGTGACGGCCGGGCTCGCCGAGCTGCGCGCCGCCGCCGCCGAGGGCCGCAACATCATGCCGCCCTCGATCGCGGCGGCCAGGGCCGGCGTCACCACGGGCGAATGGGCCGCCGAGATGCGCCGCGCCTTCGGCGAGTACCGCGCGCCGACCGGGGTCTCGAAGAGCCCCTCCAACAAGACCGAGGGGCTCGACGAGATCCGCGCGGCCGTGGACGCGGCGAGCCGGCGCCTCGGCCGGCGCCTGCGCTTCCTCGTCGGCAAGCCCGGGCTCGACGGCCATTCCAACGGCGCCGAGCAGATCGCCTTCCGCGCCCGGGACTGCGGGATGGACATCGAATACGAGGGCATCCGCCTCACGCCGGAAGAGATCGTGCGCGCCGCGCAGGAGAACGCCCCCCACGTCATCGGGCTGTCCATCCTTTCGGGCAGCCACATTCCCCTCGTCGAGGACGTCATGACCCGCATGCGCGAGGCGGGACTCGACGAAACTCCCGTGATCGTCGGCGGAATCATTCCCGAGGAGGACGCCCGGCGCCTGCGCGCCATGGGCGTCGCGCGTGTCTACACGCCGAAGGATTTCGAATTGAACGCGATCATGATGGACGTCGTCGAGCTCGCCGATCCCAAGGCGGTGGCGGCTCAATAACAGCTGGGCGGCCTGCTCAATAGAGGCCGCCTTTCGCCGACTTTCCTGACGCGCTCCGCGCACAGTGTTTGCATGGAAAGTTTTTCGATGCCGTTTTCTCTTGTATTCTCTCAGCCTGGCAGGCAGGAGTCTTCCCCACGATGTCGGCGTCCCGGTTGGGCGCATGCGAGTCGAAGGAGGACGTCATGAAAGTCGATTTGTACAAGATGTCTGCGGAGGAGCTGAAAGAGCTTCGCGCGGATATCGACAAGGCGCTGGAAACCATCGAGGTGCGGCGCAAGGCCGAGGCCCTGAAGGCGGCCGAGCAAGCGGCGAAAGCCTACGGCTTTTCCCTGAGCGAGTTGAAAGACGCGGGAACGAAAGGCAGCAAGAACCCGCCGAAATACGCCAACCCCGAAGACCCGAGTCAGACCTGGACAGGTCGCGGCCGCAAGCCCAAATGGGTGAACGACGCGCTGAAGGCGGGCAAGTCGCTCGAGGATCTCGCCATCTGAACCGGAGGCGGAGATGACGGAGACGGCGGTCGAGGCACGGATCACCGGTCGCGTGCAGGGCGTCTCTTTCCGGGCCTGGACGCTGGCCGAGGCCGAGGCCCTGGATCTCGCGGGCTGGGTCCGCAACAGGCCCGACGGCAGCGTCGAGGCCATGATCCAAGGCCCGGACAACGCGGTGTCCCGGCTGCTGCACAAGCTGCGGGAAGGCCCGCCGGCGGCAGACGTGGCCGGGGTCTCCGAGCGCAGCGTGACGCCCGATTCCGAACTCCAAGGCTTCGAGATCCGCACCTGAACGGGCCGCGGCAGGGAGGCGCCGCATGACCATCCATATCGGGGCGGCCGAGGGCGACATTGCCCCCACGGTGCTGATGCCCGGCGATCCCTACCGCGCCCGCTGGGCGGCGGAGCGGTTCCTCGAGGCGCCCCGCCTGGTCAACGAGGTCCGGGGCATGCTGGGCTACACCGGCACCTGGCGGGGCCAGCCGGTCACGATCCACGGCTCCGGCATGGGGATGCCCTCGCTCTCCATCTACGCCAACGAGCTCATCCGGGACTACGGGGCGAAGACGGTCATCCGCATAGGCTCCTGCGGGGCGATGCAGCCCCATGTGAAGCTGCGCGACCTCGTGCTCGCGATGACGGCGTCGAGCCTGTCCACCCCCTCGCGGGGGCTTTTCCGCGAACTCTCCTTCGCCCCTTGTGCCGACTGGGGGCTTCTGTCCGCGTCCGCCGCGGCGGCGCAGGCGCGGGGCGTGGCGCATCACGCGGGCGGCATCTACTCCTCGGACGTGTTCTACGACGAACGCCCCGACCTGAACGAGATGCTGACGCGCCACGGCACGCTGGCCGTGGAGATGGAGGCGGCGGAGCTCTACACGGTCGCCGCCCGGCTCGGCGCGCGCGCGCTCGCCGTCCTCACGGTGAGCGACCATCTCCAGACCGGCGAACATCTCCCGAGCGCGGAACGCGAGACCGGCTTCGCGCACATGGTCGAGATCGCGCTGGAGGCAGCCTTCGCCTGAGCCTCAGGCGCCGTGGGAGCGGTCGTAGGAGTTGCGCGCGGGCGGCGTCCAGCCCTTCAGCGCGCCCTCGGCGGGCGCGAAGACCTCCACCAGCAACGGGAAGCAGGCGGCGGAATCGCTCGAATGCTCCGCCGAGCAGTCCCCGCCCGGGCAGGCGCTCAGCGCGCCCAGGAGATCCATCTCGGCGAAGAACTCCAGGTAATCCCCGGGCCGCACCGGGCTCGCCTTCATGAAATACTGCCCCGTGTCGGCGGTGAAGCCCGTGCACATGAAGACGTTGAGCACGTCGTGCACATGGCGCTCCGCCTCGGCGAGCGGCAGCCCCGTTTCGGCCGCCAGCGCCCGCGTCAGGTTCGAGTGGCAGCAATGGTGATAGGCGTCCCCGCCCGAGAGCAGCGCGTGGGTGTAGGGATCGCAGCGCGTCCCGATCACGTCATGCACCCGGCCGCCGAAGGCGTCCGTGCCGTACCAGCCGAGCGTGTCCTCGATGATCGTGGCCATCGGGCGGAGATACGGGAATGCCGACCACATCCGGTCGCCGGTGGAAAGATGCGTGCCATGGAGCGCGCGCGTCTTGCCGGAATAGAAGCGTTCGGAGAGATCCGCGGCATTCCAGAGATTCAGGTCGCCCACCTGCGGCCCCTCGACGCTCCTGATGCGGAAGACCTGTCCGGCATCCACGCGAAAGCACCGGCCCTCGCGCGGCGGCACGACCACCTCCGCCACCTTCTCCGCCCCCGCGGCCGCGGCCCGGTAAAGCGCCAGATCGGGCGGGGGCAGCGTGTCGTCGGGATAGCAGATCACCGGGCGAACGGCGCGGCGCGAGTCGGCGTCCTCGGGCGGTTCGGTCATTCGGTCGGCTTTTCCTTTCTTCCATGACCTCGCGATACCCCGCTATCGCGCACTGTCTTTCGCCTGGTTTCGTCAAATCCGAAGTGCAGGCCGAAGGTGGACAGGAAAACACCTTTCTGCGAAAGCGCCGGGCACACGATTCGCAAGGACTTTCCGGGCCGTGCGGTCCACGCGCCCAAGGCGCCTCAGGCTCCGCCCTCAGACCGAGCGGTCCACCATCATCTTCTTGATGTTGGCGATGGCCTTCGCCGGGTTCAGGCCCTTGGGGCAGGTCTTGGCGCAGTTCATGATGGTGTGGCAGCGGTAGAGCTTGAACGGGTCCTCGAGGTCGTCCAGCCGCTCGCCGGTCGCCTCGTCCCGGCTGTCGATGATCCAGCGATAGGCATGCAGAAGTGCTGCGGGGCCGAGGTAGCGGTCGCCGTTCCACCAGTAGGAGGGGCAGGCCGTCGAGCAGCAGGCGCACATCACGCATTCGTAGAGCCCGTCCAGCTTCTCGCGATCCTCGATCGACTGGCGCCACTCCGTTGCCGGGGCGTTGGATTTCGTCTCGAGCCAGGGCATCACGCTTTCGTGCTGGGCGTAGAAATGCGTGAGGTCGGGGATCAGGTCCTTGAC
>CAZPCU010000053.1:0-2776 GCA_964585075.1 uncultured Rhodobacterales bacterium | reverse complement strand
CCCGTCGATGTTCATGGCGCAGGAGCCGCAGATTCCTTCCCGGCAGGAGCGGCGGAAGGTCAGCGTGGGATCGATCTCGTTCTTGATCTTGATCAGCGCGTCCAGAACCATCGGCCCGCAGTCGTCCATGTCAACCCAGTAGCTGTCCACGCGCGGATTCTCCCCGTCATCCGGGTTCCAGCGATAGACCTGGAACTTGCGGAGGTTGGTCGCGCCCTCCGGCTTCGGCCAGGTCTTTCCGGTGCGAATCCTGGAGTTCTTGGGAAGGGTGAATTGAACCATGTCTATCCGCTCCATTCTGGGCCGCCTGCCGGGCAGGCGGCGTCCGGGATTGCCATGATGGCGCGCGCATGGCTTGCGTCATGCGCGGCCTCGGGTAACGTCCGGGCGGCGGGGGCTTCATGGCCCCGTGTCCGCGCGGGAGATCCGTCTTGAACCGCATCGACCCTGCCCCGTCCCCCTGGGCGGCCCGCCAAGGCGCCCGGCAGCAGCTGGAACAGATCTACGAGCGCGGCCTCTTTGGAAGCGCCGCCGCGCCGCCGCCGGGGACGCTGCGCGGCATCGACGTGATGGAGCACGGCGAGGTGGCCCAGAAGCTGAGCCGCGCGAACCGGATCCTCGTCGGTCGATACGGCCGACTGGCCGATTTCCTCGCGCCTCGGGGTTTCTTCGAGAAGCTCACGCTCGCCAAGTTCTTCGCGCCGGTTCCCATGCCGTCGCCCGCCGACAAGCTGGGCGTGGCGCAGTATATCCCGCCGCGGCTGAGACCGCGTGTCGGCCCCGTGCCGGTGCTCTGGTCCGGCTGCGCCCCTGTTACCAACGCCACGCTCGAAGCGGCCGGCGCGCGGGCCGGCGCGAGTTACTTCGTCAAGTCGAACGCCGCCACGAAACAGCATCAGCGCATCCTTTTCCCCATGTCGAACGACGAGGAGACCGCCCTGGCGGAGCGGTGCGCGCGCTGGCTGGGCGGGCGGCACGGCACCCGCGCCGGCGAATGGTATTACTGGGTCATCCGCAATCGCGTGATGGTCGAAGAAGACATCGGCAAGGATGGCCGCGCTCCCACCGACTGGAAGTTCCACTGCTTCGGCGGGAAGGTGGGGATCGTTCAGCTCGATTTCGATCGAGACGCGGACCATGTGCAGGTGGCGCATGACCGGGACCTCGCGCCGCTCGATCATGAGCTCTACTTCAGGACCGGCCCCACGATTTCCCCGCCGGCGAACTACGCGACGCTGATCGAGTGTGCCGAGGCGATCGCCGCGCCATTCGAATACGCCCGCGTGGACCTCTACAACGAACCCGGCGGCGTGTTCCTCGGCGAAATCACGCTGGCGCCGTTCGGCGGCCTTCGCCCCGCGCGAAGCGAAACGCTCGACGCGCTCATGGGCCGGCTCTGGCAGACGGCCATGTTCGAAAAGGACGGCTAGCCGACCGCCGGCCGCCGCCTCGCTCCTGCCATGCCGCCCGTCGCCCAGCATCAGCGCCGCAGCACCGGCGGGCGGATGGGAGGCTGCCCGGTCTTGCGGCGCACGCATTCCTCGTAGACCAGGAGAGGGTCTCGCCTGGCAAGAGCGTCCGAAGAGACGCGGATGCCGAGCCCCGTACGCACTCTGCCATCCGAAGACACCCCGATTCCGACCCGGGTTTCGGGCCCCTGTGCGGCGCGCGCGCGTTCCTCGCATTGTCGCGCGGCGAGCTCGGGCGAGACCGGGCCGCAGGCGGCCGCCGCGGCCAGAACGGGTATGACCAGCGCCGCAGCCCTCACCGGGCGCGCCTCGAGCGGCCTGGATCCGTCGTGCCCATCTCAATAGACCCGCGCCTTGGGCTTGATCCGGTCGAGGTCGATCCCGCCCTCGTTGTGGCCGAGAAGCGGGTTCAGGTGGACCGGCCGGTAGTCCAGCGTGACGCCCCCGTTCACCCAGGCGAGCGTGTGCTTGCGCCAGGTCTCGTCGTCGCGCTCGGGGTGGTCCTCGTGGGCATGCGCGCCGCGGCTTTCCTTCCGCGCCTCGGCGGAGGCGATGGTGGCCAGCGCGTTGGGCATGAGATTGGTAAGCTCGAGCGTCTCCATGAGATCGGAGTTCCAGATCATGGAGCGGTCCGTCACCGAGAGATCTTCGAGCTTGCCCGCGATCGTCGTCATCCGGTCGAGACCCTGCTTCAGCGTCTCCTCGGTGCGGAAGACGGCCGCGTCCTCCTGCATGGTCTTCTGCATCTCGAGGCGCAGTTCGGCGGTGGGCGTTTCGCCCCTGGCGTGGCGAAGCCCGTCGAAGCGGTCGAGCGCCTTCTCGATGGCGGCCTTCGGCGCATCGGGCACCGGCGTGCCGCGCTCCACCACCTCGCCCGCGCGGATGGCGGCGGCGCGGCCGAAGACCACGAGATCGATGAGCGAGTTGGAACCGAGGCGGTTCGCCCCGTGAACGCTCGCGCAGCCCGCCTCGCCCACGGCCATCAGGCCAGGCGCGATCCGGTCGGGATCGTCGACGGGGCAACCCTGACGGCGATTCGCACCGCAGCCGGGGCCGGACTCGCCACCCGCATCCTCTCCCGTCCGGATTCCCGGACCCTGGCGATGCTGGGTGCCGGAGCGATGGCCGCCGACCTCATCGATGCGGTCGCCGAGGTCCGTCCGATCGACGACGTGATCGTCTGGAGCCGGACCGAAGCGCGGGCCATGGGACTGGCCGAGACGATCGGAGGATCCGCGGTGCGGGACGCCGACGAGGCCGTGGCGGTCGCCGACGTGGTCTGCACCGCCACCCCGTCGCGACGAGCG
>CAZPCU010000052.1:0-9410 GCA_964585075.1 uncultured Rhodobacterales bacterium | reverse complement strand
GGCGGTGGAGAAGCTGCCTGCCTCGGCGAAGCCCTTGACGAAGGTGCCGGGCTCCGTGGCGCGGAAGGTGGTGACGTCCACGATCCCCGCGATCGCCTCGGAGCCGTAGAGCGCCGATTGCGATCCCTTCACCACCTCGACGCGCTGCAGGCCGGCCGCGGTGAGCCCGCCGAAGTCGAAGCCGAGCTGCACGGCGGAGGGGTCGGACACGTCGATGCCGTCGATCCGGACGCCCACATAACTGTTTCCGAGCCCGCGGATGCGGACGTTGCTCGCGCTGCCGAGGCCGCCGTTGGAGGAAAAGGACACGCCGGGAATGCGATCGAGGGTGCGCTCGAGCGTCAGCGGCGCCTCGTCGAGCGCGTCCTCGCCGAGAATGTCGACGGTTGCGCCGGTGCGGTTGATCTCCATCGGCGTGAGCGCGCCGGAGACGACGATCTCTCCGAGATCGAACGCCTCCTGGGCGGAAGCTTGCGACGCGGCGAGAAGCGCCGCCGCGCTGATGGATGCGAGGAAGCTGGTTCGGGTCATGGTCCTGTCCCTTCTGCGCGGCCTTGTCGCGGCCGACGACCGGTGATGCTCCGGGAAGGGACGGATGCACGGCCCCTCCGCGGACGACGAAGATGTGTCACCACGACGGAAGGGTCCGTTGCCCACGGCGCGCCCCGCGCCCGGACAGGGTGATCGCCTCGGCAGGTCTCCTGGCTTGCGGGTCGTCGCTTGGCCGGGCCTTCCCGCCGCGCACTCTGGCGCCGCAGTGGCATATGCCGGCTTCGCTCTCCGCTCACAGTTGCGGGGGCAGCCGCAGACTTGGCATGGCCGGGGCCGTGCCGCACTGCGTTCCCTTTTCATCCGACGCCGAAGCGGCGGAACCGAAGCGGGAGAACCGTGCCGCCGCGCCCGCGGGATTGTCAAGCGCGATCGGCGTCCTCGCGCCCGACGTTTTTTTCGGCTTAGCGCGGCGGCGATTCTGTCGTATGCCTCGCCTCGGTCGGGACTCGGGGTTGGGTCATGTTCGGTGAGATGGCAGAGCGATACGTGCCGCGGTGGCAAGGGAGCCGCGCGCGATGAGTCTCTATCTCCGTTGGGTGCTCGAGACGGAACTCCGCGAGGAGGCGCGCGACGGGCTGGCCGAGATCGCCGCCGATATCCTCTACAACGCGCGCGAGGAAGAGCCGGGCACGCTGCAATGCGACCTGCACCTGTCGGAGGACGGCCGGCACTTCCACCTGCTCATGGGCTTCTCCAGCGACGCCGCGGCGGTGGAGCACCTTCAGGGTTTCACGCGGCGCTTCGCGCGCCCTCTCTTCGCGCTGGTCCGTCCCGCGCGGATGACGGTCTACGGGGATCCGTCATCGGAGTTGCGGGACGCCTTGCGCGCGCTCGAACCGGCCTACATGCCACGGCTGGAGGGCGGCTAGAGCAGGCCCCGAAGCGCCGAGGCGCAGCGTTGCAGCGCGGCCTCGATCCGCGGGCGGAATCCCGGCATGTCGTAGTAGCTTTCTTCCGCGGAGTGCCCGACCGCCGCGATCTCGCCGCCAGAGCAACGGAAGCCGATGGCGGTCGCGGTCACGCCCGGCTCGAACTCGCCCCGGCAATGCATGATCCCGTTGGGCGGCGCGCTCTCGATCATCTCCGCGAGCGCGGCGCGGTCGGTAACGGTGCGCTCGGTCCATGCGGTGAGCGGCGCCTCGGCCACGAGCCGGGCCCGGCGTTCCGGCGGCTCCTGCACGACTAGGGCGCGGCCCATCGCCGTCACGAGCAGGGGCAGGCGGCTGCCCACGGTGAAGCCGAGCCGCGGCGCCATGCCCTCGCCACCGGTATGGGCGAGGAAGATCGCGTCGTCGCCGTCGCGCATCGCCATGGACAGCGGTTGGCCGCATTGCGCCGCGAATCCTTCGAGCACCGGCTGGATGGCGAGGCCGAAGCGGCGCCCCTGGAGGAAGCCGCCGGCCAGCACGAGAATGCGCGGCGACAGCGTGTAGCTGCGCCCGTTCTGGCGCACGTAGCCGAGGCGCACCAGCGTGAGCACCAGACGCCGGGCGACGGCGCGATCTATGCCGCAGCGGCGGGCGATGTCCGGGATGGTGAGCTGCTGCGCCTCGGCGTCGAAACATTTCAGCACGCACAGGCCCTTGGCGAAGGTCAGAGAGGTGTCCGACGCCGAAATTTCCGCTGTGTCCGTCATCCCTTCCCGCCTTCCTCGCGCGCTTGACAGTCTCACGCGCGTAACCCTAGCCTGTCGATAATGTAGCGCCTGCGCGATAGTCGCGCAAACCTGATTTCGGTTTTGGCAGGGAGGCCCTGATGATCAGCCAGGAGCTCAACGACAGGATCACGCGCGTGGAGACGGGCACCGGCGCCGGGGCGGTGCTGCGCCTCTACTGGCAGCCGGCCGCCTTGGCGGAGGAACTCTCCGGCCCGCGCCCCGTGGTGCCCGTGCGGCTGATGGGTGAGGATCTCGTCCTCTTCCGGGACAATTCGGGCGCGCTCGGCCTCATCGGCCGGCATTGCCCGCACCGGGGCGCCGACCTCTGTTATGGCCGGCGAGAGGACGGCGGCCTGCGCTGCCCGTTCCACGGCTGGCACTTCGACCGCACGGGGCAATGCGTCGAGACGCCGGGCGAGCCGGACGGCTCGCGGCTGGCCGAGAACATCCGCACCACCGCCTACCCGGTGGTGGAAAAGAACGGCATCGTCTGGGCCTACATGGGCCCCGGAGAGCCGCCCGCCTTCCCCGACCTCGACTGCTTCCGCGCGCCCGAAAGCCACGTCTTCGCCTTCAAGGGGCTGTGGGAATGCAACTGGCTGCAGGCCATGGAGGTGGGGATCGACCCGGTGCACGCCTCCTTCCTGCACCGCTTCCTCCAGGACGAGGACCCGGCCGAGAGCTATGGCAAGCAGTTCCGCGACAAGGCCGGCCAGACCGACATGCCGATGACGCAGCTTCTGCGGGAGTATCCGCGCCCCGAGATCAGGGTCGAGGAGACCGATTACGGGCTGCGCCTCATCGCGCTCCGCCACATGGAGGACGGGCGCAGCCATGTCCGCGTGACCAACCAGGTCTTCCCCGAGGCCATCTGCATCCCGATCTCGAACGAGATGACGATCACCCAGTGGCACGTGCCGGTCGACGACACGCACTGCTACTGGTATTCCATGTTCACGAGCTTCACCGAGCCGGTGAACAGGGAACTCATGCGCGAGCAGCGCCTGAAGGAGCACCGGCTGCCCGATTACGCGCCGCTCAAGAACAGCCGCAACAATTACGGCTACGACCCCGAGGAACAGGCGCGCGAGACCTATACCGGCATGGGGCTCGACATCAACGTGCACGACCAGTGGGCGGTGGAGAGCATGGGCGCCATCCAGGACCGCACGCAGGAGCATCTCGGCAAGACGGACGTCGCCATCATCCGCTACCGCCGCCTTCTGCGCGCGGCGATCGAAAAGGTGGAGGCGGGCGAGCTGCAGGATCTGCCGCTGCGCGGCGAGGCGCTGACGCGGGCGCAGGGCCCGGTTTCCATCGACGCGATCGGGCCGACGGAGCGCTGGGACGGGCTCTGGCGCGAGGCCGACGCCCACCGCCGCGCCAGCTGCGACTGGGCCGCACCTCTCGCCGCGGAATGAGCGCCGAAGACCTGGCGGGCGGCCGCACCGCGCGGCTGGGCCTCTACGACGCGGCGGCGCTCGCCCGCGCGGCCGAGGTCATCGAAGAGGTGGAACGCCGCGGGCTCGAGGTGGTCCGCCTCTCCTTCGTGGACCAGCACGGCATCCTGCGTGGCAAGGCGCTCGCCGCCGGGGCGCTCGCCTCCGCCTTCCGCTCCGGCGTGGCGATGACGTCCACGCTTCTCCTGAAGGACACGTCCCACCGAACGGTCTTCCCGGTCTGGGACGGCGGGCCGGGGATCGGCGAGGGGCGTCTCGACGGGGCGGGCGACATGCTCATGCTGCCGGATCCAGAAAGCTTCCGCGTCCTGCCCTGGTCGCCGCACAACGGCTGGATGCTCTGCGATCTGCGCTACGCCGACGGCTCCGAGATGCCGTTCTGCCCGCGCTCGATCCTGAAGCGGTCGGCCGCCGGGCTGGCCGCGGACGGCCTGCGCCTGACCTGCGGGCTCGAGGTCGAGTTCCACGTCCACCGGGTCGAGAATGCCCGGCTCGCCCATGCCGACGCCGGCATGCCGGGCACCCCGCCGGAGACGGGGCTTCTCGCCCACGGCTACCAGTATCTCACGGAGGCGCGCTACGACGCGCTCGAGGACGCGATGGACGCGATCCGCCGCGCGGCGCAGGGCCTCGGCCTTCCGGTGCGCTCCATGGAGGTCGAGTTCGGGCCGTCGCAATGCGAGATGACCTTCGACCCGGCCGACCCGTTGTCGCACGCGGACGCGATGGCGCTCTTCCGCCACGCGACGAAGGAGGTCTGCCGCCGCATGGGCCTTCACGCGAGCTTCATGTCGCGCCCGCGGCTCGACGGCGTGGTGCCGAGCGGCTGGCATCTGCACCAGTCGGTGAGCGACGCCGAGGGCCGCAACCTCTTCGCGCCGGAAAGCGAGGGCCTGACGCCCACGGCGTCGGGCTGGATCGCGGGGCTGCTCGTCCGGGCGGCGGAAAGCTGCATGATCACCACCCCCACGGTGAACGGCTACAAGCGCTACCAGCCCTTCATGCTGGCCCCGGACCGCATCCAGTGGGGGCGCGACAACAAGGGGGCCATGATCCGCGCGCTGATCGCGCCGGGCGACGCGGCGAGCCGGATCGAGAACCGCGTGGCGGAACCGGCCGCCTGCCCGCATCTCGTCTTCGCGGCGCAGATCGCTGCGGGGCGCGACGGCGTGGCGCGCGGGCTCGCGGCCCCGGCGCCCGTGGAGGATCCCTACCGGAGCGAGGCCATGCGGCTGCCCGCCGATCTCGGCGCGGCCATCGACGCCTTCGAGGCCTCCGAGCTCTGGCCCGCGGTCTGGGGCGCGGACACCGTGCGCTGGCTCGCCACCATCAAGCGTGCCGAGTGGCGGCGCTACCTCGCGGCGGTGTCGGAATGGGAGCAGCGCGAATATTACGGGCTCTTCTGACCGGTGCGCGCCGCGCATCGCGGGCCCCTGCCGGCGCAGAACTTGACATCGCGGCGCGGCAGGCTTGATCTAGGGCGCGCAAGCGACGGGCGGGGACGAACCGCGCCCCGGCAACTGGGAGGACGATCATGAAAAGAGTCATACTCGCCGCGGCCGCCGCCGTGGCGCTCGGCTCCGGCGCGCAGGCGCAGGAGCTGGCCATCGCCACGGGCGGCACGGGCGGCACCTATTACCCCTATGGCGGGGGCCTGGCCGAGCTGATCGGGCGCCACATCGACGGCGCCTCGGCCACCGCGGAGGTGACCGGCGCCTCGGTGGAGAACATGGCGCTCGTCTCGCGCCAGGACGTGGACCTCGCCATCGCGCTCGCCGACACGGTGGTGGACGCCTACGAGGGCGCCGGCCAGTTCGAGGGCCGCGCCGTGGACGCCCGCGCGCTCGCCTCGATCTACCCCAACGCGATCCAGATCGTGACGCTGGCGGATTCGGGCATCGAGAGCCTCGCGGACCTCGAGGGCAAGCGCGTCTCCGTCGGCGCGCCCGGCTCGGGCACCGAGGTGAACGCGCGCCGCATCCTCGAAGCGAACGGCATCACCTACGACGACATCGACGAGCAGCGGCTCAACTTCAACGAGACCGCCGACGCGCTCCGCGACGGCGACATCGACGCCGGCTTCTGGTCGGTCGGTCCGCCGACCTCGTCGATCATGAACCTCGCCGCGACGCGCGACATCCGCCTCGTGGCGCTGTCCGAGGCGGAGGTCGCCGCCGGGATGGAGCAGCACGCGACCTTCGCGGCCTACACGCTCCGGGCCGGGATCTACGAGGGCGTCGAGGAGCCGGTGCCGACCATCGCGGTGCCCAACGTGCTCGTGGTGAACGCGGCCATGGACGAGGAACTCGCCTACCAGATCACGATGAACATGTTCGAGAAGGTGGACGAGCTCATCGCGGTGCACCCGGCGGCGAACGACACGACGGTGGAGTTCTCGCTCGGCGCCACGCCGATCCCGCTGCATCCGGGCGCCCTGCGCTACTACGAGGAAACCGGGGCCGAGATCCCGGACCGACTGCGTAACTGAGGCATGCGACGCCGATGGGGGCGGCCGGTCGCGGCCGCCCTTTTCCTTGCCGCCGCGCCCGCCATGGCGGATATGCTGACGGTGGAAGGCGCGGAGGGCCGCGTGCTTCTGGCAGAACGCGCGCCCGAGCATGCGGAGTGGTGCCTGCGCTGGAACCACTCCGTCACCGGCGGCGAGGTGGCGGACTGTTTCGTGAACGACGGGGGGCAGATGGTGCTGCGGCGCTCCTACCTGCACGATTTCGCCGCCGGCCTCGGCACGGTGGAGGGGCGCGGCGGGCGGCTCGTCTCCGCCCCGCATGGCGGCTACTGGATCGAGGGGCTGAGCGAGCACATCCCCGGCAACGCGCTCACGCTGCGCGTGGGCTCCGACCGGGTGGACCACCGTCTCGTGACGGGGGGCGCCACGCACCGTCTCGGGCCGCTCGCGGCGGGCGCGCGCGTGACGATCCGCCTCGCGCCCGGGGAATGACCGCATGAGCGCCGCGCCAGCCGCCCCCACCGACACCAGCCGGCTCGTCGCCCCGGTGGGCAACCAGCCCCGCGCGGTCGCCGTGGCGGTCTTCCTCATCGGCATCGCGCTTTCGCTCTTCCAGCTCTACGGGGCGGGGATCGAGCCGCTGGGGCTCTTCTACCAGCGCACGATCCACCTGAGCTTCATCCTGGTGCTCGCCTTCCTGATCTTCCCGGTGACCGGGGCGGAACGGCCGCGCGGCCCGCTCGGCTGGGCGGTGGACGGGGTGCTCATCGTGGCGGGCACGCTCACCGGCGGCTACATCGCCTGGAACCTCGACGCGATCATCAACCGCGCGGGCTTCTGGACCCAGACGGACATCTGGATGGGCATCCTCGCCACCCTGACCGTGCTGGAGGCCAGCCGGCGGGCCGTGGGCCTCGGCATGACGGTGATCGGGGTCGTGGCGATCCTCTACGCGCTCGCGGGTTCCCGCGGGGAGCTGCCCTGGCTCGGCGAGTCGCTGCCCGGCATCCTCGAGCACCGGGGCGCCTCGCTCGACCGGCTCGTGGGCCAGCTCTACCTCGGGCAGGAGGGCATCTTCGGCCTGCCGCTCGGCGTGGCGGCGACCTACGTCTTCATCTTCGTGCTCTTCGGGGCCTTCCTCGAGGTGACCGGGGCGGGCAAGTTCTTCATCGACCTCGCCTACGCCGCCACGGGCCGCCGCCCGGGCGGGCCGGCCAAGGCCGCGGTGCTGGCCTCGGCGGGGATGGGCTCGATCTCGGGCTCGGCCATCGCCAATGTCGTGACGACCGGCGCCTTCACCATCCCGCTCATGAAACGCCTCGGCTACCGGCCGGCGCAGGCTGGCGGCATCGAGGCCGCGGCCTCCACCGGCGGGCAGATCACGCCGCCGCTCATGGGGGCGGGGGCGTTCCTGATTTCGGAGTATACGCGCATCCCCTATGTGGACATCGTCCTGATGTCGATCTTCCCGGCCTTCCTCTATCTCGGAACGGTGTATCTCTTCGTCCACATCGTGGCGATGAAGGGCGGGATGAAGGGAATGCCGCAGGACGAGCTGCCGCGCTTCGCGCGCGTCATGGCCGATGGCTGGCAGTTCGTGATCCCGCTCTTCCTGCTGGTCTATCTCCTGGTCAACAACCTCTCGCCCATGCGGGTGGGCTTCTGGGCGATCCTCGCGATCCTCGGCGTCACCGCGCTCCGGGCGGCGCTCGACATCTTCGTCTTCGAGCCGCGCGCGGGGCAGGCGGTCACGGCCGAGCGGATCCGGACGGCGCTTTCCAACGGGCTGCGCCTCGTGGCCCAGGCGCTGGCCCTCGGGGCGCGCAACGCCGTGGCCGTCTCCATGGCCTGCGCGGTGGCGGGCATCATCGTCGGCGTGGTCGGGCTCACCGGGCTCGGGCTCAAGTTCTCTTCGATGATGGTGGCCTTCTCGGGCGGCAACATGCTGCTCGCCCTTTTCCTCGTGCTGATCGCGAGCCTCGTCCTCGGCATGGGGCTGCCGGTGACGGCGGCCTACATCGTGCTCATCGTGCTCGTGGGGCCCGCGCTCACGCAGGAGTTCGGGATCCCGCTCATCATCGCGCATCTCGTGGTGTTCTGGTATTCGCAGGACAGCAACGTGACGCCGCCCATCGCGCTTGCGGGCTTCGCTGGCGCCGCCATAGCGGGGGCGAAGCCGATGGCGACCTCGGTGCAGGCGTGGAAATTCGCCAAGGGCCTCTACCTGATCCCGCTCTTCATGGTCTACAACCCCGAGATGGTGCTGGGCGGACCGCTGCCCATCGTGCTCTGGACGGGCGTGACGGCGATCCTCGCGCTCGCCGCCTTCGCCGCCGCCATCGAGGGATGGTTCTTCGGCCGGATGGACACGATCTCCCGCGTGGCGGTCGTTCCGGCGACGGCGGCCGTCTTCTATCCCGACTTCCGCGTCGAGGCCGCGGGAGCGGCGGTCATCCTCGCCGTGCTGGTCTGGAACCGGGTGCAGTCCCGGCGCGGGGCGGAAGTTCCCGCGAGGCGCGACGCCGGGCCTGCCTGACGCGCTCAGCGCGCGCCGCGGAGCGCGAGGCTGGCGAGGCCCGAGAGGGCGAAGATCGCCGCGGCCACGGTGACGATCGTGGGCCCGGTCGGGGTGTCGAAGACGAACGACGCCTCCAGCCCGCCGAGAGCGGCCGCCACGCCCAGAAGCGCGGCGATGCCCGCCATGGCCTCCGGCGTGCGCGCGAAGGGGCGGGCGGCAGCGGCCGGAATGATGAGCAGCGCCGCGATCAGCAGCACGCCCACCACCTTGATCGCCACCGCGACGACCACGGCGAGGGCGAGGGTGAGCGCCATCTGCTCGCGCCCGGGGCGGATGCCGGCGGCCTGCGCCAGGTCGGGGTTCAGCGTCGCCGTCAGCAGCGCCTGCCAGCGCCAGGCCATCAGCGCCACCACGAGGGCCGCGCCCGTCCAGATCACCGCGAGGTCGGCCCGGCTCACGGCGAGAATGTCGCCGAAGAGATAGGCCATGAGGTCGATCCGGACGCCGCTGAGGAACGAGGCGGCCACGAGCCCGATCGCCAGCGCCGAGTGGGCCAGAACGCCGAGCAGCGTGTCCATGGCGAAGCCGCGGCCCGAGAGCGCCGAGACGGTGCCCGCCATGGCGAGCGCCATGGCGAGCGCGCCGGCGAAGATCGAGACCTCGAAGGCGAGCGCCAGCGCCACGCCGAGGATCGCGGCGTGGGCGGTCGCGTCCCCGAAATAGGCCATGCGCCGCCAGACCACGAAGCAGCCGAGC
>CAZPCU010000051.1:0-9462 GCA_964585075.1 uncultured Rhodobacterales bacterium | reverse complement strand
GGTGATGAGAGACTCGAACTCCCGACATCCTCGGTGTAAACGAGGCGCTCTACCAGCTGAGCTAATCACCCACGACGCGCGCTCTTACCCCGCGTGCGGCGGGGCTGGCAAGACCCGGCGCCCCGACCCTTTCTGTCAAGAAACCGCAACACGGCGCTGGTAGGCCGGCGGCCACGGGGGCCAATTCAAGCGCCCCGCAACCGACAGGAACGGGAACCCAGACATGCGAAAGACGCTTCTTCTGTCCGCGCTCGCCGCGGGCCTCGCCTCCTCCGCCGCCCTCGCCCAGGAGGTCTCGGGCAAGCTCGTGCTCTACACCTCGCAGCCCAACGCCGACGCCCAGCAGACGGTGGACGCCTTCACGGCAAAACACCCCGATGTGGAGGTCGAGTGGTTCCGGGACGGCACCACCAAGGTCATGGCCAAGCTGCGCGCCGAGTTCGAGGCCGGGCAGCCGCAGCCCGACGTGCTGCTGATCGCCGACATGGTGACGATGGAGGGTCTCGAGGCCGAGGGGCGGCTCATGGCCTACCCCGAGGCCGACGTCTCCGCCTACGACCCGGCCATCATGGACGACGAGGGGCACTACTTCTCCACCAAGCTCATCACCACCGGCATCGTCTACAATACCGCCGCCGAGATGGTGCCCGCTTCCTACCAGGATCTCCTGAAGCCCGAGGCGAAGGGCCGGATCGCCATGCCCTCGCCGCTCACCTCCGGGGCCGCCACGATCCACATGGCGGCGCTGACGGCCCATCCCGATCTCGGCTGGGCGCTCTACGAAGGGCTGGCCGAGCAGGGCGCGAACCCCGAGGGCGGCAACGGCGGGGTCTACCGGGCCGTGGCGGGCGGCGAGAAGCTCTACGGCTTCGTCGTGGACTTCCTGCCGATCCGCGAGAAGGCCAACGGCGCGCCGGTGGAGTTCGTCTTTCCGGAGGAGGGCGTCTCGGCCGTGACCGAGCCGGTCGCGATCCTCTCGACGGCGCAGAACCCCGATGCCGCCAAGGCGTTCGTGGATTTCCTCCTCTCGCCCGAGGGCCAGCAGCTCGCCGCCGACCAGGGATACCTGCCCGCCCATCCGGACGTCACGCCGCCCGAGGGCTTCCCGGCACGCAGCGAGATCAGGCTGATCGCGTTCGACCCGGCCCGGGCGCTCGCCGACGACCAGGCGAACAAGGAGCGTTTCCTCGAGATCTTCGGGGGCTGACGCCCGCATGACCACCGCCATGCGGCGCGGCGAGGGATTGGCCCTCGCCGCGCTTCTCCTGTTCGCTCTCGGCCTTTTCGTCTTTCCGCTGGGCCTCCTTGCCCGCGTGGGCCTCACCGAAGAGGGCACGCCCTCGCTCGGCCCGCTCCTCGGCGCGCTGGAAAGCGACGCGGTGCGGCGCGCGGCCTGGAACAGCCTCGAGTCCGCGGCCGTCTCCGGGCTCGGCGCGCTCGCGATCGGGACGGCGCTCGCGCTCGTCGTCGGGCTCACCGACGTGCGCGGCAAGGGGCCGCTCGTCTTCCTCCTGCTCCTGCCCATGATGATCCCGCCGCAGGTCACGGCGATCGCCTGGGTGCAGGCGCTCGGACCGGCGAGCCCGGTGCTGAACTGGGTGGGCCTCGCGCCGCCGCCGGGCAGCCCGCACCCGCTCTACACGCCCTTCGGCGTGATGCTGCTGCTGACCTTCCAGCACGCGCCGCTCGTCTTCCTCGTCGTGCTGGCGGCGCTTCGCGCCCTGCCCCGCGAGATGTCCGAGGCCGCGCGGATCGCCGGGGCCCGGCCGTGGCGGCTTCTTCGCCGCATCCTTCTGCCGCTCCTCGCGCCCACGCTGGTGGCGGGTTTCATGCTGGCCTTCGTCTCGGCGCTCGGCAATTTCGGGATCCAGGCGATCCTCGGCATCCCGGCGCGCTACACCACGCTTCCGGTGCTGATCTGGCGGCGGCTCTCGAGCTTCGGCCCGACGGTGCTGAACGACGTCGCCGTGATCTCGATCCTGCTCGCCGCGATCGCGGCGGCGGCGATCGGCCTGCAATTGTGGCTGCAGCGGCGCATGCGGGCCGAGATCGTGGGCCCGCCGCAGGCCCCGCTCAGGATCGCCCTCGGGCCGCTGCGCCCCGTCGCCGAGGCGGGGCTCGTCGCCTATCTCGCGGCGACGCTGGCGCTGCCGCTCGCCGCGCTCACGGCCACGGCGCTCGTGCGCAACTACGGCCTGCCCCTCGGCTGGGAGACGCTCACCCTCGGCAACTTCGCCGAGATCCTGTTCCGGCAGGCGGCCACGCTCCGTGCCTTCGCCAACTCGACGCTCGCCGCCGGCGCGGCGGCGGCGGTGCTGGCGGCGGTCTCGATCCTGGCGGGCTACTTCCTCGTCCGGCCCCGGGGCCTCGCCCGGCGCGGCGCGGGCGCGCTCGCGGTGCTCGCCGACGTGAGCTACGCGATCCCGGGGCTCGTCATCTCGATCGCCTTCATCCTCGCCTTCATCCGGCCCCTGCCCGTGCTGGGCCTGTCGCTCTACAACACGCTCGGGATCATCTTCATCGCCTATCTCACCGCCTTCCTCGCCATCGCGCTGAAACCCGTGACGGCGGCCTATGGCCAGCTCGATCCCGCCCTCGACGACGCCGCGCGGGTCTCGGGCGCGGGGTTCGGGCGGCGCATGCGGCGCATCTTCGCGCCGCTCGTCGCCCCGGCGGCCGCCTCGGGCGCGATCCTGATGTTCCTGACCGCCTACAACGAGGTCACGGTGTCGGCGCTGCTCTGGTCCACGGGCAACGAGACCATCGGCACCTCGATCTTCAACTACGAGGACGGCGGCTACACGACGCTCGCCGCGGCGATGTCCTGCGTCACGGTGGTCGCCACCGTGGCGCTCATGTGGGGGCTCGACCGGGCGGGGCGGCGGATGCCGCCGGGGGTCGTGCCCTGGCGGCTGTGAGCGGGGCGCACGGGCGCGAGCGGGCTGTCTGCCCCCTCCCGGCCTTCGGCCAATTCACCCCCGAGGATGTTGCCCTCCAAGAAGAGACGCGGGACGTCAGGGCAGCGCCCAGCCGCCGTTGAGGGAGAGCGCGACCTGCTCGCCGTCGCGCAGAGGGCGCGGCGCGGCCACGGGCAGGGACTCGGCCAGCCCCTCGACACGGGCCAGCGCCTCCCAGCCGCCGCCGCGGTAGACCGCGTGCTCGAGCCGGGCGGGAACGCCGTCGCCGAGGCGCACGTCCCCCGGCCGGACCACGAGACGCGCCGGACCCTCCCGGAAGGTTCCGTCGAGCGGGGCGGAAAGCGGGCCGAGATCGGCGCGCCATCCCCTGCCGTCCTGCATCAGCCTGGCGTCGAGCACCGCCGCGCGGCCGATGAAACGCGCCACCTCTTCGGTGGCGGGACGGTCGTGGATCTCCACCGGCGGCGCCACCTGCAGGAAACGCCCGGCCCACATCACCGCGATCCGGTCGGCGAGCGCCATCGCCTCGCGCTGGTCGTGGGTGATGTAGAGCGTGGACACGCCCGCCGCGCGGTGGAAGCGGGCGATCTCGGCCTCCATCCGGCCGCGGAGATGCGGGTCGAGATTGGCGAGCGGCTCGTCCATGAGCACGGTGCGGGCGCCGCCGGCGAGGCAACGCGCGAGCGCGACGCGCTGGCGCTGGCCGCCGGAGAGCGCCGCGGGGCGCCGCCCGGCGAAGGCGGCGAGATCCACCGTGGCGAGGTGGCGCGCGGCCTCTTCCCGCGCCGCGGCGCGGCCTCGTCCCCGCGCCTCGACCGGAAAGGCCACATTGTCGAGAACGCTCATGTGCGGCCAGAGCGCGTAGGACTGGAAGACCACCCCCACGGCGCGCTCCTCGGGCGGCAGATGGAACTTCGGCCCGGAGACGGTGCGGCCAGCGAGACGGATCTCGCCCGCGTCCGGCCGCTCGAGCCCGGCGACGAGGCGAAGGAGGGTGGACTTCCCGCAGCCCGAGGGGCCGAGCACGACGAAGAACTCGCCGGGCGCGAGCTCGGCCGAAACCTCGTCCACCGCCGCCTGGCGGTCGAAACGCTTGGTGACGCCCAGAATCTCCACCGACATGGCCCGGCCCCGTCCGTTTCCCGCGACGGGCTACCGGGCGCCGCGCGAGCTGGCAAGGCGCCGGGGCGGGCCGTCACGAAACTGTCGCATCGTGCAGGTGTTCCGGGAGGTTGCCGCGGCGCAGGCGCACGCTGTCGTGGACGCGCTCGGACGGGTCGAGGCCCACCGGCCGCCGCTTGCGCAGGAGGAAGAGCTTCCCGCCGCCGCGCCACTGGCCCACGGACGGCGCCTGCGGATCGGCCGGCGAGCGCGAGGCCCAGCCCTCGGGCAGCGGCAGGCCGCAGGCCTCCAGCCGCTCGAGCATCCAGACGAGCGGCAGGTTGGCCAGCGGGCGGGCGGGCTCGAACCCGCCGAGCTGCCCGCCCACGTCCCCGTGCGTGCCCGGGAACCAGACCTGCTCGACCACGTCCGCGCGCTCCGCCGGGCAGGCCCACATCACCGGCTCGTAGACCGCCCGGGACTCGTCGAGCGCGAGCGCGTGGAAGCCGTGCCGGATATGGCCGCCGAGGAGGTGATCGTGGAAGATGTGGCGCCGCTCGGTGAGCCGCCAGAGCATCGGCAGGCGCAGGCCGAGCGCCTTCACCGTGTCCCAGACGGCGACCGCCTCGATCTCCACCCGCGCGTGGCAGAACCGCTCCGCGAAGGCGCGGGCGGCGGCGCGGTCCGGCCCGAACCGGTAGTGGCGGTAGGCCTGGCGGAGATTCCGCTCGAGCGCGTGCTCGGGGCGCAGAAGGCCGATGCGGTCGATCACCCCCGCGAGCGAGCGCACGGCGAAGGCGCCGCGCGAGTAGCCGATGAGAAAGATCCGGTCCCCCGGCCGGTAGCGGGCGGCGAGGAAGCCGTAGGCGCGGCAGATCTTGGCGTTGATGCCGCGGCCCATGAACACGTCGAGGGTGCTCGGCCAGTCGCGCCACTGCAGCCCCGCCTCGTAGAAGAGGCTCACATGCGGCGCGGCCTCGCAGAGAAGCCGGTAGGTCCGCCCGGCGTTGGTCTCCCGGCCGGGCTCCAGCGAGGACATCGTGCCGTCGAGGATCACGACGTGGTCGCGCGGTCCGCGGGCGGGGACGTTCGGGCTGGTGGCGGCGCGCAGGCGCCGCCGGAACCATCTCAGGATGCGGTCACTCCGCCGCCCGGGCATGGTGCAGCATGTCCCACACGCGATGCGGGGTGAAGGGCATGTCGGCCTGGCGCACGCCCTCCTCCCACAGCGCGTCCTGCACCGCGTTGGCCACCGCGGCGAGCGCGCCCACCGTCCCGGCCTCGCCGCAGCCTTTCATGCCCATCACGTTGTTGACGGAGGGCACGGGTTCCGAGGTGAAATCGTACATGGGCAGATCATCCGCCCGCGGCATCGCGTAGTCCATGAACGTTGCCGTGAGCAGCTGGCCGTCCTCGTCGAAGACCGTGCGCTCGGTGACGGCCTGGCCGATGCCCTGCGCGACCCCGCCATGCACCTGCCCCTCGGCGAGCAGCGGATTGATGAGGTTGCCGAAATCGTCCACCACCGTGTAGCGGAGCACGCGCACGCGGCCCGTATCCGGGTCGATCTCCACCTCCGCGACATGGGCCCCGTTGGGGTAGGAGCGGCCCGGCAGCTTCGTGCGCGCCTCGTGGGACAGGAGATCTTCCCGCCCGTCGGCGCGCGCCATCCCGGCGGCCTCGAGAAGGCTGGGCGAAAGGTTCGAGCCCGGGGCGCGGAAGGTCTCGTCGTCGAAGCGGAGGTCGCCTTCCGGCACGCCCATCTTCCCGGCGAGATAGGGCGTGAAGGCGGCGACGATCTTCTCCACCGCGCCGAGCGTCGCGGTGTTCTGCACGGTCACCGAGCGCGAGCCGCCGGTGCCGCCCCCCTGCGCGATGAGGTCGGAATCGCCCTGCACCACGCGGATCCGCTCGGCCGGAATGCCGGTCTGGTCCGAGAGGAACTGCGCGTAGACGGTCTCGTGGCCCTGCCCGTTCGACTGGGTGCCGACATAGAGGCTGACGGTCCCGTCCTCCTCGAACACGACCTTCGCGCCCTCCGACGGATCGCCCAGGATGCTCTCGATGTAGTAGCAGAGCCCGAGGCCGCGGAGCCTGCCCCGCGCCGCGCTCTCGGCCCGCCGCGCGGCGAAGCCCGCCCGGTCGCATTCCCTCTCGGCACGATCGAGCAGGCGGTGGAAGTCGCCCACGTCGTAGGTTTCGCCCGAAGGCGTCCTGTAGGGGAACTTCTCCTTCGGGATGAAGTTCCGCCGGCGCAACTCCCACGGGTCCACGCCCAGTTCGCGCGCGGCGCGGTCCATCGCGCGTTCCAGCACGTAGATCGCCTCGGGCCGGCCGGCGCCGCGATAGGCGTCCACCTGCGTGGTGTTGGTGTAGATGCCCTCGGCATGCAGCCAGGCGGCGGGGATGTCGTAGACGCCGGTGAAGACCTTGGAAAAGAGCGTGCTCTGGATGATCTGACCGAAATTCGAGTTGTGGGCGCCGAGGTTGCTGAGCGTGTGGGCGCGGTAGGCGGTGATCTTCAGATCCTCGTCGAAGGCAAGCTCGGCGGTGGTGACGAGGTCGCGCCCGGCATGATCCGAGAGCATGGATTCCGTGCGCTCGGCCATCCAGCGCACGGGGCGGCCCGTCAGCCGCGCGGCATGGGCGAGCACGGGGTATTCCGGGTAGGGCGCCCCCTTCATGCCGAAGCCGCCGCCCACGTCGGGGTTGGTCACCCGTACCGCGTCCTCCGGCAGGCCGAGCGCATGGACGAGGGCGGATTTCTGGCTCCAGACCCCCTGCCCGTTGATCGCCACGTGCAGCCGCCCGTCCACCCATTCGGCATAGGCGCCGCGCGGTTCGAGGGAGTTCACGATGACGCGGTTGTCGCCGACCTCCAGGCGCACGACATGGGCCGCCCTCTCGAAGGCCGCCTCGGTCGCCGCCTCGTCGCCCAGCGCCCAGTCGAAGGCGCGATTGTCCGGGGCGCTCTCGTGGAGCGGCTCGCCGCCCGGCGCGAGGTCGAGCTTGGCGGGCAGCTCGTCGATCTCGAGCTCGACGAGTTCCGCCGCGTCCCGCGCCTGCTGGCGCGTCTCGGCCACGATCATCGCCACGGGCTCGCCCACGAAACGCACGCGGTCGCGGGCGAGCAGAAGCCGCTCGGTGGCCGCGCCCTTCGTGCCGTCGCGGTTGGGCACGCGCACGGCCTGCATCCGGAGATCGAGGCCCGCGGCCTCGAGATCCTCCGCGGTGAGCACCGCGTGGACGCCCTCGGCCTCGCGCGCCGCGCTCGCGTCGAGCGCCGCGATCGTGCCGTGCGCGACCGGGGAGCGTAGGACATGCGCCACCAGCGCGTCTTGCGGCGCGATGTCGTCCACGTAGCGCCCCGCCCCGGTGAGAAAGCGCTGGTCCTCGATCCGCGTGACCGGCTGGCTCCGCCCGAACTTCTCCATCACCGCCCTCGTTCGCCGCTGGGTTCCGCCCGACCCTACGCCGCGGCGCAGCAGTGTCCACCCCTAGCCGCCGGGCGCGGCCACCGTCACGCGGTCATGCGCGCCGTAGCCGTTGAAGCGCGTCGCCAGCGCGGCCGAGTAGGCCCCCATCGCGGGCAGCACCAGCCAGTCTCCCTCGGCCACGTCGCAAGGCAGCGGCAGGGGCTCGGGCAGCCGGTCGAGGCTGTCGCAGGTGGGGCCGAAGACCACGCGCGGAGCCGGCGCGCCGACGCGCGGCCGCGCCCCGCCGTCGAGCAGCCGGTAGCGGCCCGGCGCGGCGATGTCGCGCAGCTCCGCCAGCGCGCCGTAGATCCCGTCGCCGAGGAACACCGACCCGTCGGGCCGGACCGCCTTCACCGGCACCGCGAGGCTGAACGCCTCGGCGGCCATGGCGCGGCCCGGCTCGCAGACGAGCGCCGGGACGTCCCCGCCGAAGGCCGCGCGGGCCGCGCCGCCGATCCGGGCGAAGATCGCCTCCAGGTCGGGCGCCTCGGCGTCCCGGTGCGCGGCGAATCCCCCGCCCACGTTGAGCCGGTGCAGCGTGACGCCCGCGCGGCGCGCCACCTCCGCGGCGGCGAAGATATAGGCCGCCCAGGCCTCCGGATCGGCGCATTGCGTGCCGGGGTGGAAGGTGAGCGACGGCGCGAGCCCGCGCCGCGCCACCTCTGCCAGAAGCGCGGCCGCCACCTCCGGGTCCGCGCCGAACTTCGCGCCGAAATCATAGGCCGCCCCGGCGACGGGCAGACGGAGCCGCACGGCGATCTCTGCCCCCGCGGGCAGCGGCATGAGCTTGTCGAGCTCCGCGGCGCAGTCCACCGACCAGGAGACGACGCCATGCGCCTTGCCCGCCGCAACCTCCTCGGGCGCGCGGACGGGGTTGTGGTAGTGGAGCACCGCATCCGGGAAGGCCGCGCGCACGCGCGCCATCTCGGCGGGCGAGGCCACGTCGAAGACCTTCACCCCCGCCGCCACGAGGTTTTCCAGCACCTCGGCGCCGTCATTGGCCTTCACCGCGTAGGTGACGAGCCCCGGGAAACCGTCGAGGAACCGCCGCGCCGTGCGCTGGAGCGCGTCGGGGCAGAAATAGAGCACCGGGCCGCGCGGGCGCGCCCGCGCCAGGTGGGTTTCGGGGGAAGGCCAGAGCGTCGCGCCGGACTGCATGGGAACCTCACTGCTCGCGTTTTGCGGAATCTTCGGGCGGCGCGCCGTCGGTTTGGAGTGTCTTTTTCGCCGAATCCATGCATTGTGTCGTCGAAACGACGAAA
Source organism: uncultured Rhodobacterales bacterium (assembly GCA_964585075.1). GTDB lineage: Bacteria > Pseudomonadota > Alphaproteobacteria > Rhodobacterales > Rhodobacteraceae > Rhodosalinus. Next base: position 705 of record CAZPCU010000051.1, on the reverse strand, counting down.
CCGGCCGACCGATGGACGAAACAGACCGCGCCCTTCTCGCCCTGCTCTCTGAAAACGCCCGCCTGCCCACGGCCACGCTGGCGCGGAGGCTCGGCCTTGCGCGCACCACGGTGCAGGCGCGGCTGGAGCGGCTGGAGCGCAGCGGCGCCATCGCGGGCTACACGCTGCGCGCGGGCCCCGCGCTTCGGCCGCCGCTCCGCGCCACGGTGCTCGTCTCGATCGAGCCGCGCTCGGGGCCCGCCGTTCTCGCCCGGCTCAAGTCGCTGCCGGGGGTGGAGGCGGTGCACACCACCTCGGGGCGGGTGGACCTCATCGTGCAGCTTTCGGCCGAGAGCACGGAGGCCCTCGACGAGACGCTCGACCGCATCGGCGAGACCCGCGGCGTGAAGGGCTCGGAAAGCCTGATCCACCTCGCCACGAAGCTCGACCGGACGCGCTGAGAGGCGCCGGCCCGCGGCGGGCGCCGGGCGGCTTTTCCTCGGCCCGGCGCTCGGGTAAGGAGCGGCCCGACGCCGCTCAAGACGGGATGGATGCGATGCCGCTTTCGAAGACCTTCGACGCCCAAGAGGCCGAGCGCCGGATCTACGCCGCCTGGGAAGAGGCGGGCGCCTTCGCCGCCGGCGCCAACGCCTCGCGCGACGAGAGCTTCTGCATCATGATCCCGCCGCCCAACGTGACGGGCTCGCTGCACATGGGCCACGCCTT
>CAZPCU010000050.1:0-9551 GCA_964585075.1 uncultured Rhodobacterales bacterium | reverse complement strand
GCGCTCCCGGGTGAAGCGCGCATCGTCCAGGAGGCGCGTGTAGAAGGTGGGCACGCCCATCATCGCGGTGGCCTCCGGCAGCCACGCGATCACGGCGTCGGACTCGAACTTCGGCAGGAAGATCATCGCGCCGCCCACCGCCAGCATCACGTTGGTCGCCACGAAGAGCCCGTGGGTGTGGAAGATCGGCAAGGCGTGCAGCAGCACGTCCTCGCCGGTGAAGCGCCAGCACTCGGCGAGCGTCAGCGCGTTCGAGAGGAGATTGCCCTGGCTGAGCATCGCGCCCTTGGACCGGCCCGTCGTCCCCGACGTGTAGAGCAGGCCGGCGAGATCGTCCTCCGTGCGCGCGGCGGTCTCGAAGGAGGGCGGCATTCCGGCGGCCGCGGCCATGAGCGACCCGCCGCCATGGGCGTCGAGAGTCTCGATCCGCGCCTCCAGACCCGCGGCCACGGGGGCGAGCGCGGCCTCCCGCGCGCGGTCGCACACCACGAGCCGCGCGCCGCTGTTCCCGATGAAGTAGGACAGCTCCTCGACGGTGTAGGCGGTGTTGAGCGGCAGGAACACGATGCCCGCCTGCGCGCAGGCCGCGTAGAGGGCCAGCGCCTCGGGCGATTTCTCCAACTGCGCGGCGAGGCGGTCGCCGGGCGCGAGGCCGGCGGCCGACAGCGCGTTGGCGATCCGGGCCGCCAGAGCGAGGAAGTCGGCGTAGGAGAGCGCGCCGCCTGCGGGCAGATGCAGGAACGTGTCGGTGCGCCCGGCATGGACGGCGAAGAGGCGGTCGTAAAGCGGGTTGGCCATGGCGCGGCGTCCTCTCAGGCGGCCGTCGTTTCCGAGGCCGCGGCCAGGGCGCGGACCTCGCGCGCGGCGGCGACCTCGCAGGTGGCGGCGTAGCGTTCGTGGTTCTGCGCCAGCGCGTCGGGATCGTAAAGATAGCTCACCATCGTCCCGTAGGACTGGGCGCGGCCCTTTTCCGAGGTATCGGCCTCGGCGTGGACGGCGTGCACCACCGCGCCGTTGCCGAGATGGTAGCGCGCCACGGGGTCGCGCGGCTGGCCGTCCTCCCGCTTCGCCGTCAGCAGGTAGCGCGCGGCGAGCCGGCGCAGCGCCTCGGGGTCGTCCGCGTCCACGCGCTGCCCGGTTTCCTCGGCCCAGCGCGCGAGCCCCGGAATCGGCGAGAGCGTCACGAAGGTCTTGAGGCCGGGCAGTTCGGCCGAGAGATCGGCCGCCACCTGCTTGATGAGCGAATTGCCGAAAGAGATGCTCGCCAGCCCGGCCTGGCAGTTGGAGATCGAATAGAAGACGGCCGTGTCGGCCTTCGCCGAGGCGAGCGGCGTCCGGTCCTCGGCAAGCAGCCCCTGGATCGAACCGGGCACGCCGGAGGTGAGCGCCACCTCCACGAAGATCAGCGGCTCGTCGGGCATCGCCGGGTGGAAGAACGCGAAGCAGCGCCGGTCCGACGGCGCGAGTCGGCGGCGCAGGTCGTCCCAGCTGTGGATCGCGTGCACCGCCTCGTAGGCGATGATCTTGTCGAGGATGTGCGCCGGGCTTTCCCAGTTGATCGGGCGGAGGACGAGAAATCCCCGGTTGAACCAGGACAGGAAAAGATGCCGGAAATCGAGGTCGAGGGCCTCCAGCTGCGGATCGCCCGCGCCCAGCCGCAGGAGGTCGGCGCGCATCCGCACGAGCCGCCCCGTGGCGCCGGGCGCCTGGTTGAGACGGCGGATGAACTCCTGGCGCGGCGGCTCGGAGGCGGCCACGAAGGCGCGGTAGGTGGCCTTGCTGGGCTCCGCCTCGTAGGCGGCGAGCGCCGCGCGCACGTCGTCCGGCACGATGTTCATGTCATGGGCGAGATGGGTGAAGAAGGCCCGCTTCTGGTGATCGTCCATGGCCTCGAACCGCCCGAGGATGTGCTGCGCGATAGCGACGCCGGACGTTTCGCCCGTCGCCCCGACGAGGGCGGCGGCCAGTTCCTCGGTGGAGCGGTCGTCCTTGCCGAGAGGGCGCCAGGCCCGGAGCCGGCGCTCGAAGATGGTGGAGAGGAGGTCGGCGAACAGGGTCATGACTCGGACTCCATCGCGCGGCAGGGGCCGCGGACTATACCGAAGGTGCGGTCCGGCGCAGGCAAGATCAACCCGGCATCCCGCCGAAGCGCCACGTCGGCTCTCGACAGCCTCGCGCCCGGCTCTAGCTGGCGTCGGGAAGACTGGAAAGGACGACGCACATGGACGGCAGCCACCTCACGCCCGACCCCGCCGCAGACGACGAGCGACCCGAAGCCACCGCGGAAACGGACCCGTTGCGCCGCCGCCGCGACCTGGCGATGGCGTCCATCGAGCGCGAGCGCGTGCGGCGCGAAGCCGCAGGCTACGCGGCGATGTCGGCGGTGATGAGCTTCGCCCCCGCGACGGAGGACGGCAGCCGGCTCGCCCGGCTCGTTCATGCGAGCAAGCTCTTCCTGATCGCTTTCGTCTGCCTTGCGCCGAACTACCTCGTATGGCGCCTGCTCCTCTCGGGCTGAGGGGGCGGCAGGCCGCGACGGGCGAAAGACGCCCTGAAGACCGCTTCGTTTCGGGGAATTGGTGGAGCCTACCGGGATCGAACCGGTGACCTCTTGCATGCCATGCAAGCGCTCTCCCAGCTGAGCTAAGGCCCCTTGCGCGCACGGCCGTCGCCGACCGTGCGCCGGTATCTAGGCAATGCCACGGGCGGGATCAAGCGGAAAAAATCCGCGCCCTCCCGGCGCCTTCGACGCGCCTGTCAGGTCTCGTCGCCCTCGTCCGAGACGTCGGCGATCTCGTCCAGGGACACGTTCGCGTCATCGTCCTCCTCCAGAACGTCGTCGCCGAGATCGACGTCCACGTCATCTTCCTCGACAACGGCGTCATCGGCCGTGCTGGACTTGGCCTTGGCGGTCGCCGGGTCCTCGGCGTCGGCGGCGATCATCCGCCCGCGGCTCGTGTCGAGTTCGACGACCTCGCCGGTGTAGGGGCTGACGATCGGGTCGCGGTTGAGGTCGTAGAAACGCTTGCCAGTGGTCGGGCAAACGCGCTTGACGCCCCATTCTTCCTTGGGCATGGGAATCCCTCTGCAGCTAGGCTTTCCGGTGACTCGGCGCTCCTGCCACAAGGCCTGCGGCGTGTCAAAGCCTTTGGCCGGGCGCAATCCGGAGAACGCGCATATGGGTCAGCACCTTCTTCCGGGCACCCCCCCGATCCCGGTCGCGCTCCGCCGCTCGGCGCGCGCCCGGCGCATGTCTCTCCGTGTCTCGTCGCTCGACGGCCGGGTCACGCTGACGGTGCCCCGCGGCGTGCGCGACAGCGAAGCCCTCGCCTTCGCGCGCGAGAAGGAAGGCTGGCTGCGCGCCCAGCTCGCCCGCCAGCCGGGGCTCGTCACCGTCGGGCATGGCGCCGAGATCCCGGTGGAGGGCCGCCCCCTCCTCGTCACGCCGGGAACGGGCCGCTCCGTGCGCGAGGAGGACGGGCGGCTCCTGGTGCCCGGCCCCCCGGAGGAATGCGGCGCGCGGCTTCGGGGCTGGCTCCGGGCGCTGGCGCGGGCGCGCCTCGCCGCCGCGTCCGACCGCTACGCCCGGGCCCTCGGGCGCCCGCATGCGGGGCTGACGCTGCGCGACACGCGCTCGCGCTGGGGCTCCTGCTCGGCGCGCGGCACGCTCAGCTACTCCTGGCGGCTCGTCATGGCGCCGCCCGAGGTGCTGGAATACGTGGCCGCCCACGAGGTCGCGCACCTGGAGGAGATGAACCACTCGCGCGCCTTCTGGGCGGTGGTCGAGCGCCTTCACGGGCCGTACGAGGATCCGCGCCGCTGGCTCAGGCGCAACGGGCCCGCGCTGCACCGCTACCGGTTCTGACCCGGCGGCGTCCCGCGAAAGCGATTGACGCGACCGCGGGCTGTGATCACATTCCGCCGCGATGTTGCTCACCCCCCGCCCCTCCGACGCGGCCCCGGCCGCCCATGACCGCGTGTATCGCGGCCTGCGCACGCGGATCATGCACGGCCAGCTCGCCCCCGGGCAGCCGCTCACGCTTCGCGGCATCGGCCGGGAGTTCGACGTCTCGATGACGCCGGCCCGCGAGGCGCTGCGCCGGCTGGTGGCGGAGGGGGCGCTGTCCATGTCCGCCTCGGGGCGGGTCTTCACGCCGGAGCTCTCGAACGAGCGCATCGAGGAGCTTGCCGCGCTCCGGGCGCTGCTCGAGGTGGAACTGGCGAGCCGCGCGCTGCCCCGCGCCCACATGGCGCTCATCGAGCGGCTCCAGACGATCAACAACGGCGTCGGCGAGGCGGTGGCGCGCCACGACGCCGTGGCCTACATCCGCTCGAACCTCGAATTCCACCGCACGCTCTACCTGCGCGCGCAGGCGCCGGCGATGCTCGCCATGGCCGAAACCGTCTGGCTGCAGCTCGGTCCCACGATGCGCGCGCTCTACGGCAAGCTGCAGCGCAAGGAGCCCCCGCACTATCACCGGCTCATCATCGCCGCGCTGAAGGCCGGAGACGAGCCGGGCCTGCGCCTCGCCGTGCGCTCGGACGTGACGCAGGGGCTGAAGATGCTCACGGCGTGACAGGGCACGGCGATCCCTCTGGCCTTGCGCCGCTTTTCGTGGCGCTCGGCGCGCTTTTCCTCGCGGGTCTCGTCGCGGACGCGCTGGGCCAGCGCACCTCCCTGCCGCGGGTCACGCTGCTTCTGGGGATCGGGATCATGGCGGGCGGGGCGGGGCTGGACCTGATCCCGGCCGCCGCCCGCGAGGCGTATTCCTTCCTCTCGGTCACGGCGCTCAGCCTCGTCGCCTTCCTCCTGGGCGGCACGCTGAAGCGCGAAACGCTCGCCGCGCACGGCCGCTCGATCCTGCTGATCTCGCTCGCCATCGTGGTGGTCACGATCCTGGGCGTCGGCGCGGGCCTCTGGGCTCTCGGCCTGGCCCCCGGCGTCGCGCTGGTTCTGGGCGCGATCGCGACGGCGACGGACCCCGCGGCCGCGACCGACGCGATCGACCAGTCCGGCGCGCGGGGCGGCTTCGTCGACACGCTGCGCGGCATCGTCGCCATCGACGATGCCTGGGGCATGCTGGCCTTCGCGCTCGCCGTGGTGGGGGCGAAGGCGCTCGCCGGCGCGGAAGGCGGCGAGATGCTGCTGGAGGCCGCTTGGGAGATCGGCGGGGCACTCACCCTCGGGCTGGCGCTCGGCCTGCCCGGCGCGGTGCTCACCGGACGGCTGAAGCCCGGAGAGCCCTCCCTGATCGAGGCGCTCGCGCTTGTCTTCCTGGCCGCGGGGTTGTCGCTCTGGCTCGAGGTCTCGTTCCTGCTTACCGCGATGACGGCGGGCGCGGCGATCGTGAACCTCGCGCGTCACCACGAGCGGGCGTTCCACGAGATCGAGCATGTCCAGTGGCCCTTCATGATCCTGTTCTTCGTGCTCGCGGGCGCCTCGCTCGAGATCGGGAAGCTCCTGGCGCTTGGCGCGCTCGGGGCGGGCTATGTCACGCTGCGCATCGCCGCGCGCCTCGCCGGCGGCTGGACCGGCGGATGGCTCGCCGGCGCACCGGCGCGGGAACGCGCGCTTTACGGCTCCGCCCTGCTGCCCCAGGCCGGTGTGGCGGTAGGCATGGCGCTCGTGGCTGCGCAGGAGTTTCCCGAGGCGGCGGACACGATCCTCACGCTGACGATCGGGACGACCGTCTTCTTCGAGCTCATCGGTCCGGCGGCGACGATCTGGGCGGTTCGCAGGGCGCAGGGGCCGGACTGAAGCGGCTTGCCCCGGCGGACCGCGCCGCTAGCTTTCCGGCATCCGCGACTCGCCCTATGGAGCTCCGTTCCATGACCCGCTATCACCCCGCCCTCGTGACGCTGCACTGGCTGCTGGCGCTCATGATCCTCGGCGCGCTGATCGGCGGGGCCTTCAGCCTCGACCCGATCCCCGAGGACTCCCCCGAGAAGGTCGGCGTGCTCAGGCTCCACATGACCTTCGGGCTCGCGATCTTCGCCCTGATGCTCCTGCGGCTCGCGGTCCGGCTGCGCACCCGGCATCCCCCGCCGGCCGATATCGGCAACGATGCGCTGAACCAGGTCGCGCCTTGGCTGCACTGGGCCTTCTACGCGCTGGTCTTCGGGCTTGCCGCCTCGGGCCTCGCCATGGCCGCGGAGGCGGGGCTGTTCGGCATCGTCTTCGGCGGCGCGCCGGGCCCGGTGCCCGAGCTCGACGCGCTGACGCCCCGCACCGGCCACGGGCTCTTCGCCCTGGTGCTCGCGCTCATGATCGCGGGGCACGTCGGCGCTGCGCTCTACCACCAGCTCCTGCGGCGGGACCGGCTGATGCGGCGGATGGGCTTCGGGCGCGACTGACGGCGCCTCAGGCGGCGAGGCCCTTCGAGCCCATGTCGAGGAATTTGCGACGGCGGTCGGCGCGCAGGCGGTCGCGGTCCTGGCCGTCGAGCTCCGCCAGCATCTCGCGGATCGACGCGCCAACCGCGTCGATCGAGGCGCCCGCATCGCGGTGGGCCCCGCCCAGCGGCTCCGGCACGATCCGGTCGATCACCCCGAGCTTCAGCAGATCCTGCGCGGTGAGGCGAAGCGCCTCGGCCGCCTCGCGCATCTTCTCGGCGTCCTTCCAGAGGATCGAGGCGCAGCCCTCCGGCGAGATCACCGAGTAGACCGAGTGCTCCAGCATCGCCACGCGGTTCGCCGTGGCGAAGGCCACCGCGCCGCCCGAGCCGCCCTCGCCGATCACGACCGAGACGAGCGGCACGCCGAGCTTCAGGCAGGCCTCGGTCGAGCGGGCGATCGCCTCGGACTGCCCGCGCTCCTCCGCGCCCTTGCCGGGATAGGCGCCCGGCGTGTCCACGAGGGTCACGACAGGCAGGCCGAAACGGTCCGCGAGCTCCATCAGGCGGATCGCCTTGCGGTAGCCCTCTGGCCGCGCCATTCCGAAATTGCGCTCGATCCGGGACTTGGTGTCGAAGCCCTTCTCGTGGCCGATGACCATCACCGGACGGTCCTCGATGCGACCGAGCCCGCCGATCACCGCCTGGTCGTCCGCGAAGTTGCGGTCGCCGGCGAGGGGCGTGAACTCCTCGAAGAGGCGGCCGACGTAATCGAGGCAGTGGGGCCGCTGGGGATGCCGCGCCACCTGGCATTTTCGCCACGGGCTGAGGTCCTTGTAGAGCTGGGTCAGCATCGCCTCGGCCTTGCGGTCGAGCGCGGCGGCCTCCTCCTCCACGTCCATGCCTTCCGAGGTGCGCGCCAGCGCGCGCAGTTCCTCGGCCTTGCCCTCGATCTCGGCAAGCGGCTTCTCGAAATCCAGGTAGTTGGTCATGCGGGGATCCTCGCTTGCGGCGTGTATGCCGACCGCTGCGGCCGGATGCAATGCGCAGGATCAGAGAAGGACGGGCAGCATGGACGCGATCAGCAGCACCGCCATGACCCGGTTGAAGACCCGCAGCCGGCGCAGATCGGCCATCAGGCGGCGCGCGGCGGTGCCCAGCGTCACCCAGGCAAGCGCGGACAGGGTGCCGAGCGCCGCGAAGACCCCGGCGATCCAGAGGGTCGAGGAGAGATCGCGCTCGGCCGCGTAAAGCGTGATGGCCCCGAGCGCCATGGACCACGCCTTGGGATTGACCCACTGGAACCCCGCCGCCTGGAAGAACCCCAGCGGCCGGGCGTCGGTCTTCGCCTCGGGCGGCGGGGCGGCATGCGCGATCTTCCACGCGAGCCAGAGGATGTAGGCGACCGAGAAGACCGTCAGCAGCGTGTAGGCGGTGGGCCAGAGGTCGAAAAGCTGCATGACGCCCAGGCCCACTGGAACGATCATCAGCGGAAAGCCGAAGGCGACCCCCGCCAGGTGCGGAAGCGTGCGCCGCAGGCCGAAATTCGCGCCCGATGCCATGAGCATCAGGTTGTTCGGCCCCGGGGTGAAAAGCGTCGCGCCGGCGAAAAGGGCGAGGGCGAGAAGGATATCGGGCGTCATGGAACAATACTTCGCCACTTTTCGTGGCGATAAATTGCAATCATGCGGCTCAGGAGGGTATAGACGCAATTCATGAGCGCACTGGACGACATGGACCGCCGGATATTGCGCGAACTGACCCGCGACGGGCGGGTCAGCAATCTCGCCCTGGCGGAGCGGGTCGGCCTGTCGCCCTCCGCCAGCTTGCGCCGGGTGGCCGCGCTCGAGAAGGCGGGCGTGATCGCGGGCTACCGCGCCGTGCTGTCGCCGGAAAAGACCGGGATCGGTTTCGTCGCCTACGTGACGGTCGGGCTCAACCAACACACGAAGTCGAGCCAGGACGCCTTCGAACGCGCCATGGCCCGCGCGCCGGAGGTCCGCGAATGTCACAACATCACCGGCGCGGTGGAATATCTGCTGCGGGTCGAGGTGCCGGACCTGCCCGCCTACAAGCGGTTCCACACCGACATCCTGGGCGCCCTGCCGCAGGTGCAGACCCTGCAGACCTACGTGGTGATGGCATCGCCCAAGGACGAAAGGGGCTGACGGAAGGGCGCGCCAGGCGGCGCGCCCGCCCGGGCAGAGAGGCGCCCGGGCGGTCGGTCAAGCTGCGCCTTCTCGCGCGGTCTACTGCGCGCCGATCATCTCCGCCTGGCGCACGATCACCTCGGCCTGCTTGATCGAGGCGATGTCGATGAGCTTGCCCTTGTAGGTCACCGCGCCCTTGCCGGCGGCCTTCGCCTCCTCCATCGCGTCGATGATCGCGCGGGCGTCGGCCACGGCGGCCTCGGACGGCGTGAAGATCTCGTTGGACAGCTCCACCTGGCTCGGGTGGATCGCCCATTTTCCGACGCAGCCGAGCGTCGCCGAGCGCAGCGCCTGGGCCTTGAAGCCGTCGGGATCGGAGAAATCGCCGAAGGGCCCGTCCACGGGCAGGAGGCCGTGGGTCCGGCAGGCCGCCACGATCGCCACGAGCGGGTAGTGCCACGGGTCGGCGTAATGCGTCTGGCGGGCACCGTCCCCCTCTTTCGGCGACAGCATGTAGTAGTTGTCCTGCGTGCCGCCGATGTGGGTGGTCGCCATGCCCATGTAGGCGGCGTAATCCGCCGGGCCGAGATGGAGCGATTCCATCCGCGGGCTCGCCGCCGCGATCTCCTCGACATGCGCGAGGCCCGCGGCCGTCTCGATGATCGCCTCGAAGCCCAGGCGCTTTTCCTTCCCGCTGGCGGCCTCGACGGCCGTCACCAGCGCATCCACGGCATAAATGTCGCCTTCGCAGCCCGCCTTCGGGATCATCACGGCGTCGAGCCGCCCGTTCGTCTGCTCGAGAAGGTCCACCACGTCGCGGTACCAGTAGGGCGTGTCGAGCCCGTTGATCCGCACGCTCAGGGTCTTCCTGCCCCAGTCGATCCCGTTGATCGCCTCGACGACGTTCCTGCGCGCCGCGTCCTTGTCGTCGGGCGCCACCGAATCTTCGAGATCGAGGTTGATGACGTCCGCGGCGCTCGCCGCCATCTTCTCGAAGAGTTCCGGGCGCGAGCCCGGGCCGAAGAGCTGGCAGCGGTTCGGGCGGGCGGGCGGGCTCGGCTGGACGGTG
>CAZPCU010000049.1:0-9803 GCA_964585075.1 uncultured Rhodobacterales bacterium | reverse complement strand
GAGGGCGGCGGGAAGAGCCCCCGGCACCGCCGTCAGCCGCCCGTCGAGGGCGAGCTCGCCGAGGGCGAGCGTGTTCTCGGCCGCGTCGCCCGGCACGATTTCCAGCGCGGCGAGAAGCGCGAGGGCGATCGGCAGGTCGAAATGTGAGCCCTCCTTGGGCAGGTCGGCGGGGGCGAGGTTGACCGTGATGCGTTTCGAGGGAAGCGCGATCGCCATGGCGGCCAGCGCGCCCCGCACCCGTTCTCGCGCCTCGCTCACCGCCTTGTCGGGCAGCCCCACGACCGAGAAGGCGGGCAGGCCCGGGGCGACGGCGCACTGGACCTCCACGCGCCGCGCCTCCACGCCCTCGAACGCGACCGTGTGCGCCGTCGCCACCATACCGCCGTCCCGAAAGGAAACCCTGGTTAACGAATACGTGAAGCCCGGTTTCGGAAGGGTTAACAAAACCCGCCGCCCGGGCCGGAAAGATGCCTTGGACTCAAGGACCTTCCGCGTGAAGCGCAGCGGTCCCCGAGGGCCGCCAGCCCCGGCCGCTCTGCCCATCGGAGGCCCGCGAGACGGCGGCCGGGTGATCCGGTCGGCGCCGTGCTGCGTAATGCCCTCCAAAACAAGCCGAGAACCGGGCGCCACCGAACAGGGGAGCGATCATGTCCCTTCACACCGAGAAAGACACGAGCCTGTCGCGGCGGGCTATGAAGGCGGAGCTGCTCGACGCGGAAACCGAACTCGAGCTCGCCTATGCATGGCGCGACCACCGCGACGAGAAGGCGTTGCACCGGCTGATCACCGCCTACATGCGTCTCGCCATCTCCATGGCCGCCAAGTTCCGTCGCTACGGCGCGCCGATGAACGACCTGATCCAGGAGGCGGGGCTCGGCCTGATGAAGGCGGCGGACAAGTTCGATCCCGACCGCGGCGTGCGGTTTTCCACCTACGCCGTCTGGTGGATCAAGGCGTCCATCCAGGACTACGTGATGCGAAACTGGTCGATGGTGCGCACCGGGTCCACGTCCTCTCAGAAGTCGCTCTTCTTCAACATGCGCCGGGTGCAGGCGCGGCTGGAGCGCGAGGCGGCGCAGCAGGGCGTCGAGCTTGACCGGCACCAGCTTCATCAGCTCATCTCCACCGAGATCGGCGTGCCGCTGTCGGACGTCGAGATGATGGAGGGGCGGCTGTCCGGCAGCGACTTCTCGCTGAACGCCACCCAGTCGACGGACGAGGAGGGGCGCGAGTGGATCGAGACGATAGAGGACGAGAGCGCGCAGGCCTCGGCGCTCGTGGAGGAGCGCCACGACATGGCGCAACTGCGTGGCTGGCTCGTGGAGGCGCTCAAGGGGCTGAATGCGCGGGAGCGCTTCATCGTGCAGGAGCGGAAGCTGCGCGAGGAGCCCCGTACGCTGGAGAGCCTCGGCAACGAACTCGGGCTCTCGAAGGAGCGCGTGCGCCAGCTCGAGGCGGCCGCGTTCCAGAAGATGCGCCGGGCGCTCGAATCGCAGTCGCGCGAGGTCCACGCATTCCTCGACTGATCTTCGCCGCGCTCGTCCTCGCCATGCTCGGCGCCGCCGCCGCGGCCGAGCGGGTGGCGCCCGACAGGCTCGACGCGCTGCCGGAAGCCGATGTCGTGGTCCTGGGCGAAGTGCACGACAACCCGCACCACCACGAGAACCAGGCGCGCGCCGTGGCGGCGCTCTCGCCCGCCGCGCTCGTATTCGAGATGCTCACGCCCGAACAGGCGGCCCGGGTGACGCCGGAGCTTTTGTCCGACGAAGCGGCGCTGCGCGAGGCGCTCGGCTGGGACGAGACGGGCTGGCCCGACTTCGCCATGTATTACCCGATCTTCGCCGCGGCGCCCGGCGCGCGCATCTACGGCGCGGCGGTGCCCCGCGCGGCGCTGAGAGGCATCGTGACAGGAGACGCCCCGTTGCCCGAGGACTCGGCGCGCTTCGGCCTGGACCGGCCGCTGCCCGCCGAGCAGCAGCGCAGGCGCGAGGCGATGCAGATGTCGGCGCATTGCGACGCGCTGCCCGAGGAATTGCTGCCGGGCATGGTCCGCGCCCAGCGCGTGCGGGACGCCGCGCTCGCCCGGGCGGTCCTCGCGGCGCTCGACGAGACGGGCGGGCCGGTAGCGGTGATCACGGGCAACGGCCACACGCGCACGGACTGGGGCGTGCCGTCGAAGATCGCCCTGGCGGCACCCGACGTCTCGGTGCTGTCTCTCGGCCAGCTCGAGGCGCCGCCCGAGGACGGCGCCGCGCCCTACGACCTCTGGCTCGTCACGGAACCCGCCGAGCGCCCCGATCCCTGCGAAGCCTTCTCGAACTAGGCGCTCAGCCCGGGCGTTCCATGTCGAAGCCGTTTGCGACCAGTTTCCGCCAGCGACGCTGGCGATGGGCGTAGAAGTCGCGGGCGACGAGCGGCGTGAGCGGCCCGGCATCCAGGAACAGCCGGTCGGTGTAGAGCGTGGCGTCCGGGCCATCGGGTGCAAGCTCGATCCGGTGGTCCCAGAGGCGGACGAAGGTGCCGCGGCCGTTGTCGCGGACGATGCGGCCGGGCGGCGGGCCGTCGGGGAACTCGATCCCGATCACCTGCCGGCCCAGCGGCAGGACGCCGAAGGCCCGGAGCGCCACGAGATATTCTCCCTCGGCCCAGGTCTCGGGAAGTTCCGGCGGATCGATCGGCACGAAGCCGAGCCGCCCGCGCGAGACCCAGCGGAGCACGGCGCTGCGCCGGACCTGCGCCCAGATCGTCTCGATCGGTGCGGCAAGGCGGGTGGAGAGGACGATTTCCCTCGTGCTCATGGGACTGGCGGTTCCCTTGTCTCGGTCTCTCCCGCACCCTAGAACGAAGCGGGCAGCGCGGGGAACGAGATGCTGGCGGGCAAGCGCATCCTTCTGATCATCGGCGGCGGCATCGCCGCCTACAAGGCGCTCGAGACGATCCGCCGCCTGCGCGAGGCGGGCGCCGCCGTGACCCCGGTGATGACCCGCGCGGCGGGCCAGTTCGTCACCCCGCTTTCCGTGGCGTCACTGTCCGAGTCGAAGGTCTACACCGATCTCTTCGACCTCACGGACGAGGCGGAGATGGGCCACATCCAGCTCTCGCGCGTGGCCGACCTGGTCGTGGTCGCGCCCGCGACCGCCGATCTGATGGCGAAGATGGCGCAGGGGCACGCGGATGACCTCGCCTCGACCCTGCTTCTGGCCATGGACACGCCGGTGATGATCGCCCCGGCGATGAACGTGCGCATGTGGGAGCATCCCGCGACGCGGCGGAACGCCGAGACGCTCGCCCGGGACGGCGTGCGCGTCGTCGGCCCGAACGAGGGGGGAATGGCCTGCGGCGAGTGGGGGCCGGGGCGCATGGCCGAGCCCGCCGAGATCGTGGAGGCGGTGGCCGCTGCCCTCGCCGCCGGGCCGCTCGCCGGACTCCGGGTCGTGGTGACCTCGGGGCCGACGCACGAGCCCATCGACCCGGTGCGCTATCTCGCCAACCGCTCCTCCGGCGCACAGGGCGCCGCGCTGGCCCGCGCCCTTGCGGCGCTGGGCGCGGAGGTGGTGTTCGTCACCGGGCCCGCGGCCGCGCCGCGCCCGGCGGGCGTGGAGGTCATCGAGGTGGAGACCGCGAGGGAAATGCTGGCCGCGGTGGAGGCCGCGCTTCCCGCCGACGCCGCGGTGTTCGCCGCCGCCGTGGCGGACTGGCGCGTGGCCGAGGCGGCGGGGCAGAAGATCAAGAAGACGCCGGGGGGCGATGCGCCGGCGCTCGCCTTCGTGGAGAACCCGGACATCCTCGCCAGGGTCTCCGGCCGCGGGGCCGACCGCCCGCGCCTCGTGGTGGGCTTCGCCGCCGAGACGGCCGACGTGGTCGAGAACGCGACCGCCAAGCGTGCGCGCAAGGGCTGCGACTGGATCGTCGCCAACGACGTCTCGCCCGGCACCGGCGTCATGGGCGGGGCGGAGAACGCGGTGGTGCTGATCACGGAGGAGGGCGCCGAGAGCTGGCCGCGCATGACGAAGGACGAGGTGGCGCGGCGCCTCGCGCGCCGCATCGCCGAGGCGCTGGCGTGACGGGGCGCGCCTGCGGCGCGTGGCTCCGGCGGGGATACTTGGACCAGGAAGAAGGATCGGGAGAGCGATGGTGGTTCTGCGCCTGACGCGCACCGAGGAAGCGGACCCCGGGGTGCCGCTGCCCGCCTACGCCACCGAGGGCGCGGCCGGAGCGGATCTTTGCGCGAACTTCCCGCCCGACGCGCGGGAGGGGCTGACGCTCGCCCCCGGCGCGCGGGCGCTGGTGCCGACGGGGCTGCGCTTCGAGATCCCCTTGGGCTACGAGGTGCAGATCCGCCCGCGCTCGGGCCTCGCGCTCCGCCACGGGATCACGCTTCCCAACGCGCCCGGCACCATCGACGAGGACTACCGGGGCGATGTGGGCGTGATCCTGATGAACGCGGGCGACGCGCCCTTCCACGTGGCGCACGGGGCGCGCATCGCGCAGATGGTCGTGGCGCCAGTGACGCGCGCCCGCTTCGAGCTCGCGCCGGCGCTTTCCGAGACGGCGCGCGGGGCGGGCGGCTTCGGCTCGACGGGAGAGCGCTGATGCTCCTGGTCTTCGGGCTCGCGGCGCTGATCTGGGGCGTGGGCGCCTTGCTCGGCGCGCCGCGGCAGGCGCGGCTTCTGATGCTCGGGCTCCTTTACGTCGCCGTGCTCATGGTGCAGGTGGCGCTGCCCGCGGGCCATCCGCTGCGCGAGGCGACGGGCGGCTCGCCCGCGCTCTGGCTCATTCTCGGCGGTTTCGCGGCGCTGGTGCTGGCCTACGCCACCGTCCTGCTTCGCCTTCGGGCCCGCGCGGGCCACGCCGAAGAAGACGGCGCGCCGGCCACCACGGCCGGGCGCCCGCCCGCAGGCCCCATGAGCGAGACGGAACTCGAGCGCTACGCGCGGCACATCGTCCTGCGCGAACTCGGCGGGCCCGGCCAGCAGGCGCTGCGCGACGCGCGAGTGCTGGTGGTGGGCGCGGGCGGGCTCGGCGCGCCGGCGCTCCAGTATCTCGGCGCGGCGGGGATCGGCACGCTCGGCGTGATCGACGACGACGCCGTGGAGAACGCCAATCTCCAGAGGCAGGTGATCCACCGCGACGCCGATATCGGCCTGCCCAAGGTGTTCTCGGCCCAGAAGGCGATCGAGGCGCAGAACCCCTTCGTGGCGGTGCGGCCCTATCACCGCCGGCTCGACGCGGAGATCGCCGAGACGCTCTTCGCCGACTACGACATGATCCTCGACGGGTCGGACAATTTCGAGACGCGGGAGCTCGTGAACCGCGCGGCCGTTGCCACCGGAAAGCCGCTGGTCTGGGGTGCGCTTTCGCAATGGGAAGGCCAGCTTTCCGTCTTCGACCCGGCCCGGGGCGCGCCCTGCTATGCCTGCCTTTTCCCGGACCGCCCGGCGCCCGGGCTCGCGCCGTCCTGCGCCGAGGCGGGGGTGCTCGGGCCGCTTCCGGGCGTGGTGGGCGCGATGATGGCCGTGGAGGTGATCAAGATCGTCACGGGCGCCGGCGCGCCCCTTCGCGGACGGCTCCTGCTCTACGACGCGCTCTGGGGCGAGAGCCGGCAGGTCACGGTCAAGCCGCGCGCGGGCTGCCCGGTCTGCGGGGGTGGCGCGGGCGCCGGGACGGCATAGATTGGCGGCTGTGCACAGGAGCCCATCCATGACGAACCCGCTGCTCGCGCCTTCAGGGGCGCCTTACGGCCTGCCGCCTTTCGACCGGATCGAGGACGCGCATTTCGCGCCGGCGCTCGAGGCCGCGCTCGCCGAGGCGCGCGCCGAGATCGACGCCATCGCGGCCAACCCCGCGCCGCCCGGTTTCGCCAATACCGTGCAGGCGCTCGAGGGCGCGGGCGCGTCGCTCGACCGGGTGCTCGGCGCCTTCTTCGCGGTGGCGGCCGCGGACGCGACGCCGGCGCGCCAGGCGCTGCAGCGGGAGTTCTCGCCGAAGCTCGCCGAGTTCTCCTCCGATCTCTACGGCAACGCCGCCCTCTGGGCGCGGGTGCGCGCGGTCTGGGGGGCGCGGGCGGAGTTCGATCTCGACGCGGAGGACGCGCGGCTTCTCGAGCTCACGCACCGTGCCTTCCTGCGGGCCGGCGCGGCGCTCGAGGGCGAGGCGGCCACGCGGATGCGCGCGATCCGCAACCGCCTCGCCGTGCTCGGCACGGCGTTCACCCAGAACCTTCTCGCCGAGGAGGCGGGCTGGCGGCTCGAGCTCGGCGAGGCCGATCTCGAGGGGCTGCCGGAGTTCCTCGTCGCCGCGGCGCGCGCGGCCGGGGAGGAGGCGGGCGCCGCGGGCCCCGTGATCACCCTCTCGCGGTCGCTGATCGTGCCCTTCCTGCAGTTCTCTCCCCGGCGCGACCTGCGCGAGGCCGCCTGGCGGGCCTGGGCGGCGCGGGGCGCCAATGGCGGGGAGACCGACAACCGCGCCATCGCCGCCGAGGTGCTCGCGCTCCGGGAGGAGCGCGCGCGGCTTCTGGGCTACGAGAGCTTCGCGGACTGGAAGCTCGAGACGGAGATGGCCGGGCGCCCCGATCGCGTGCGCGACCTGCTGATGGAGGTCTGGGGCCCGGCGCGGGCGCGGGCGGAGGAGGATGCGGCCGCGCTCGCCGCGATGATGCACGCGGACGGGATCAACGGCGATCTGGAACCCTGGGACTGGCGCTACTACGCCGAGCGGCGGCGGCAGGCCGAGCACGCCTTCGACGAGGCGGCGCTGAAGCCTTACCTGCAGCTCGAGCGCATGATCGAGGCCGCCTTCGACACCGCGGGGAGGCTTTTCGGGCTCGAGTTCCGCGAGGTCGATGTGCCGCTCTATCACCCGGACTGCCGCGCCTGGGAGGTCACGCGGGACGGGCGGCACATGGCGCTCTTCGTCGGGGATTATTTCGCCCGGCCCACGAAGCGATCGGGTGCCTGGTGCAGCACGATCCACGGCCAGCGCGGCTGGCCCGAGGCGCGCCGGGCCGTCGTGGTCAACGTCTGCAATTTCGCGAAGCCGGCGCCCGGCGCGCCCGCGCTTCTGAGCTACGACGACGCGCGCACGCTCTTCCACGAGTTCGGCCACGCGCTCCACCACATCCTCTCGGACGTGCGCTACGGCTCCATGTCGGGCACGTCGGTGGCGCGCGACTTCGTGGAGCTGCCGAGCCAGCTCTTCGAGCACTGGCTGGAGGTGCCCGAGGTGCTGGAACGCTTCGCGACCCATGCGGAGACCGGCGCCCCGATGCCCCGCGAGGTGCTGGAAAAGGTGCTCGCGGCGGCGAATTTCGACATGGGGTTCCAGACGGTTGAATACGTGGCCTCGGCGCTCGTCGATCTCGAGTTTCACGCCGGGACCGCCCCCGCGGACCCGATGGCGCGGCAGGCCGAGGTGCTGGCGGCAATCGGCATGCCGCGCGCCATCGGGATGCGTCACGCCACGCCGCATTTCGCCCATGTCTTCGCGGGGGACGGCTACTCGGCGGGATACTACAGCTACATGTGGTCCGAGGTGATGGATGCCGACGCCTTCGAGGCGTTCCGGGAGGCCGGTGGCCCCTTCGACGCCGACACCGCGCGGCGGCTCGAACGCGAGATCCTGGCGGCGGGCGGTTCGGCGGAGGCGGAGACGCTCTACACGCGTTTCCGCGGGCGGATGCCGGGCGTCGGGGCGCTGCTGCGCGGCCGCGGGCTCGCCGCCTGACGCGGGCAAGCGGTGTAGGAACCGCTTGGCAAGGCGCGTCCAGGCGCCTTGCGCGCCGGTCAGAACGGGAGGCGGGTGAGCGTGTAGCCTTCGCGCTCGAGCAGGGCGAGCACGCCGTCTTCGCCGAAGAGATGCGCCGCGCCGAAGGCGAGGAAGAGCCGGTCGCCCTCGGCGGCCTCGATCACCTCGATCCAGTTCCGGTTCCGTTGGACCAGCAGGCGCGCCTCCATGTCGGCGAAAATGGCGTCGATCTCGTCGGGCGGAAGCTCGAGCGTCCGCCGCGCGACAAGGCGGGCCATTTCCCAGCCCTCGGCGTGGGTCTCGTCGAAATAGGCCTCGATCGTGGTGGTGAAGGCGTCCTCGGTGTCGCTGACCGGCATCACGCCGAGCAGAAGCATCTCCACCTGTTCTTCCACCGGCGCATCCGAGAAGAGCGCGAACAGCGTGTCGTAGGGTTCGAGCGAGCGCACCGGCACGCCCGCGGCCTCCGCGGCGGCGATCACCCGATGGTCGAGGCCCCGCGCGCCGGCGGCGATCTCCGGCAAGGCGCAGGGGGGAATCGTGAGCTGGAGCGAGAGATACCAGGGCTGCATGCGCGCCGCCATCGCCGGCGGCAGCCCGCGCGCGCGGATCGCCGCGGAGAGCAACTGCCAGTTCGCCTCGTCCATGAGGCCCGGAAGGGTGGCGGCGCCCGGCAGCAGAAGCCGCGCCGGATCGGCGGCGAGCTCGTCCTGCAGCGTCGTCTCGTCCGCCGCCGAGAGTTCCACGAGCACGAGATCGGCCGCTGCCACGGCCGGCTCGAGACGCGCCATCACGGGATCGAGCCTCGGGTCGGAGAGGTGGATCGTCCCCACGATGTCGATCCTGCGCTCGCCCCGCGTGGCGCGCCAGCTGTTGCCCTCGGCAAAGGGCGTGTCGGCGACCGCGGCGGCGAGGGCGGCGCGCTCGCCGTCATCGAGGGTTTCGCGGAGGTCGGCCCCCGCGCAGCGCGCCGAGGCCGCGCCGGCCGCGAGGAGCGAGAGAAGGAGGGCGATCAGCAGTCGGGGCATCGCGCGGATCCGGGGCTCGGTTGCATGTCGGTTCCGTCCGGCATAGCTCCCCGGGGCGAAGGCGGCAACGCCGCGCGCACCGGGCGACGACAGCTCCGTGAGGGGGGCGTGAAGAATCCGCCACGGACGGCATTGACAGGAATCGCCTGTCTCCTTATCTAACCGCCGTTAGCACTCGCATTGGATGAGTGCTAGCGCCCCTGGAGCGAGGGGTATCCGTAACTTTGAGCCAAGGAGACTCAAGGATGGCATTCAAACCGCTTCACGACCGAGTGCTCGTCCGTCGCGTGGAGAGCGACGAGAAGACGGCCGGCGGCCTGATCATTCCCGACAGCGCGAAGGAGAAGCCGCAGGAAGGCGTGGTCGTCGCGGTCGGCGCGGGCGCCCGGGACGACGATGGCGACCGGATCGCCATGGACGTCAAGGAAGGCGATCACATCCTGTTCGGCAAGTGGTCGGGCACCGAGGTGACGATCGACGGCGAGGAGCTTCTCATCATGAAGGAGAGCGACGTCCTCGGCATCATCGAGGGCAAGGCCGAAGCCAAGGCCGCCTGAGCCCCCGTCCCACCCCTGTCTGACTGACAACCGAATTCTGGGAGAAGTGAACCATGTCTGCAAAGGACGTGAAATTCGACACGAGCGCCCGAGACCAGATGCTCAAGGGCGTGAACATTCTGGCCGACGCGGTGAAGGTCACGCTCGGTCCGAAGGGCCGCAACGTGGTCATCGACAAGTCGTTCGGCGCGCCGCGCATCACCAAGGACGGCGTGACCGTCGCCAAGGAGATCGAACTCGAGGACAAGTTCGAGAACATGGGCGCGCAGATGGTCAAGGAAGTGGCCTCGCGCACCAATGACGAAGCCGGCGACGGCACCACCACCGCGACCGTGCTCGCGCAGGGTATCGTCAAGGAAGGCATGAAGGCGGTTGCCGCCGGCATGAACCCGATGGACCTCAAGCGCGGCATCGACCTCGCCACGTCCAAGGTCGTCGAGCATATCAAGAACGCCGCCCGCAAGGTCGAGAACTC
>CAZPCU010000048.1:0-10212 GCA_964585075.1 uncultured Rhodobacterales bacterium | reverse complement strand
AGGCCGAGCCCGAGGAGATCGACATGCTTCTCGACGTGACCAAGCAGGTGGAAGGCCACACGATCTGCGCCCTCGGCGACGCGGCGGCCTGGCCGATCCAGGGCCTCATCCGGCACTTCCGCGACGAGATCGAGGACCGCATCAAGGCGCAGAAGACGGGCCGCGCGAGCGCGGTGGCGGCTGAATGAGCGCGCGGCCGGACCAGATCGAGCCGGAGGTCGGGCACCCCCCGGCGGGCAAGGGGCTCGGGCCGAGGCTCCGCCGCTTCAGGTTCCCTGTGGACGGGGACGTGGCCGCAGATATCCGGGAGAAGTACGGCTACGAGGGCGCGATGCTTGCGGCCTATGCCGGCCATTCCGGCGCGACCGTACACAAGTGGCGCCACTACATCCCGCTCTACGATCGTTACTTCGCCCGGTTTCGGTACTCTCCGGTGCGGTTTCTGGAGATCGGGGTGGAGCAGGGCGGCAGCCTCTCGATGTGGCGGCGCTATTTCGGCGACTCGGCCGCCATCTTCGGGATCGACGTGCGGCCAGAATGCGCGCAGTTCGACGGACAGGGCGGGCGCGTGCGCATCGGCTCGCAGGAGGACACGACCTTTCTCGACGAAGTCCTGAACGAGTTGGGCGGGGTCGATGTCGTCCTCGACGACGGCAGCCATCGGATGGACCATATCCGTGCGAGCCTCGGGCATCTCTTCCCGCGGCTGGCCTCAGGCGGCGTCTACATGATCGAGGATCTGCACGCCGCATACGGCCCGAATTTCGGCGGCGGTCATGCGGCTCCGGCCAATTTCTTCAACATGGTGCGTGACATCTTCGACGACATGCATCGCTGGTATCACGACGAAGAGATGCGCCATCCGGGCGTCGGCGGCGCGTGCTCGGGCATCCATGTCCACGACTCGATGGTGGTGCTCGAGAAGGACAGTGTGCATCCTCCGGTCCATTCGAAGGTGGGCGCGAAATGATCTTGAGACGAGAAACGACCGGACGGCTCGTTCGACTGTCATGCCTTGTGGCGCTGCTTCCTGTGCTTCTCGCCGCCTGCGGCCAGGGGCAGAGCCGGGTGTCGTTCAACGGCAACGTCTACCCGGCCAGCGTCTCGACCATCGGGGGCGACCGGGCCAGGTTCTCGATCACGGTGCGCAACGCGGGCCAGGGGCTCGAGGGCGCCCGCGAGGCCGGCCGCTACGAGGCGACCGCCTATTGCATCCGCAACTTCGGAAGTTCCGCCGTGCGCTGGACGCTCTCGCCGGACGCGGAGCCCTCCGCCCTGGTGAGCGAGAACGGGGCGCTCGTGTTCCAGGGCGAGTGTCTCGGATGGTGAGGAGGCCCGGCATGTCGATCGCCGGGCGCCGCTATTGCATGACAGCCGGCCCTGCCGCCCCTCTGGTGCGGCATGCACGGGGCGGCGTCTCGCCCCGCCGGGCCGAAGGAGACTGACCCATGCAAGGACCGATCGCATCCGCCCTCGCCGCCGTCCTGATCGCCGGCACAGTCGGCGCCTCCGACGCGCGCCCGCCGCTCCGCGAGGTGCAGGAGATCGACGGCGCGCTTCTCGCGGTGGCCATCGCCGACGAGATCCGCAATCGCTGCGACGACATCGAGGCGCGGATGTTCCGCGCGCTGGCGAAACTCAACCGCCTGGAGAACCGCGCGCGCGATCTCGGCTATACGAAGGCCGAGATCGACGCCTACGTGAACAGCAAGGACGAGAAGGCGCGCATGCGCGCCCTCGGCGAACGCTACGTCCGCCAGCAGGGGGCCGACCCGGAGGATACGGCGTCGCTCTGCGAGCTGGGCCGGCAGGAGATCGCCCAGGGCAGTGCCATCGGTACGCTCCTGAGAGAGAAGTGAAGGCGGCGGTCCCGGCGGCTGCCCAGGCCCATGAAACCTCGCCGAAACAATGCCATGGCGTCAGAGGCTCATGCTTCTTGTCCATGGAGGCGCCACGGCTCGCAACGAAGTGCCGTTAGCGGCCCGCGACCGCCCTGGCGCGCATGGCCCGGACCTGAGACGTGCATCCGCGCTAAGCCCGGGGGCTGGAGCCGCCCGAGATCCCGCGTGGATGCCGCGCGGGGGGCATCCTGCCGGCGAGAGCCATCGCCGCGAACCGCGTGGCGGCGGCAAGAGCGACGTCGCCCGGGAGCCCCCGGCGCCGTCGCCCGCGCCGCGAGGCGGCGCTGGGTGGGCCGCGAACATCTCGTGCTGAACGATCCGAGGTCGCTCCGTCCGGGGACCGTCGCGCCGCGCGGTTCCCCGCCGGAGCGCGATCCGGTGGCGATGGCGCATGGCAGGAACCCGACCGACGGACGCGGCGTGACTGGCCGCCGGACATGAAGCCGGCAACGGCGAATGGGTCTTGAGAAGTCGCAGGTCGTCACCTGCGAGAGCCTCCGTCCGGCCCTTTTGCCGCCGGAGCCATCCCCGCACCGGCCCGGGGGGCACTGCTCGACGCCTGTCATGCCGGATCGCGATTGCTGTCGCGGCGCAATTCCCCGCGCGGAAGCCGGCGGCTCAGCCGCGTCCTGAAGGCCGCGAATGGCGTGATCGAGAAGAGCGATTCCACAAGACGCTTCCGGATCGATCGCTATCAAGGCCACGATCCCCTGGTCACGTTCTCGCTCGGAGGGGCGCCCTACCAGATGCGAAAAACGCCCGATCCTGCGAGAAGACGTTTCCCGGCCGCGATTCTGGCCGCTGGGTTCTGTTTTCGCGGCCTGGCAGACGATGCAACCGCCCGGGGCGACGAAGTGGACGTTCCGGAAGGCGCTCTGAACCGGCCCCCCCGGCTTCTCTGCTCCGGCTCGGGTGAACAACCTTCATGGCTTCCACGCCCCGAGCTCTGGTTCGAGGCGGCGCCCGATCCCAGGTGGAGCGATTTTCTGACCTCGCAGGTGGAACTCATCGGGGGCATCGGTCCGTGTGCGTCCTTGCCGCGATGTCACCGGCCAGCCCGGCCTTGGCGCCCGACGCCGTCACGCGCCCGGACTGAAAACGAACCGCTTCATCGGGGCATGCCTTCATTCTCCGCGGCGCTGATCGCGGCATCGTCTGGCCGGGTTCCGGCAGGGATTGTCCGACCCTGCGCATCATCGCCGGCCCGCGCCGCCAGCGATCCTGAATGGAGGTGGCGAAGCTGGGCTTCGCTGACACCGTCGGCCTGCATCACGAGAAGCACGAGCGGATCGCCCAGCAAGTCCTCGAGGAAGACATCCGTCAGCTCCTTGCCCGATGCCTTGTCTTTCGCGCGCGCACGTTCGAGGTCGCTCAGCGGAACCGTCAGGATCCGTGAGAGACCTGGACGGGATTTCCGGGTGTGCAGTTTCACGTAGACGGAGGCTTTCCAGTCGCCGGGGGCGAGGTATCCGGGCGGCGCGCAGTCTTCGGTTTCGATCCCGTATTCGCCGGCGGGAAGCGTTTCATCGAATCCCGGAATGGTGAAGGGCCGTTCGAATACGGCAATCATCCTGCTGGTTCGAGACATCGGTGGAGTCCTTTCACATGTCGCGGATCGGTCTGCGATCGTGCGTGCTGCGCGCCCTGTCACGACATCGGGTCCCGCGGCACGAAAGATGGACCGGCCGCCGGCCCCGGGTTCCGTGCGGATCCGGCCGGCCCGGAAAAGCGGCGAAGGGGCTTGCCGGATCTGCGGCGGGATCCCGGCTCGGCGCCGGGACGGTCCGGACGGTCCGACGCTCTTTCCTCTTCTACGCGGTGGCCGCCCGCTGCGTGCTGACGCAGGTTAGCCCGGCCCTCGATCGCCGGCATTGTCCGCGCAGGCGGCCGCCCGCCGGGCTGACCTGTGTAATGGCGCACCGGCGCGCGCGCGTGCATGATGGCGGAATGCGGCCCCAGGCCGTCGGCGTTCTTCCGTGTCGCGATCCGAGCGCGGGCCGGACGCCCCCTCGATCAAGGAGCACTTTCCCGATGTCAGCATCACTTGCACTCAACCCGCACCCCCCGGAATTCGAGCCTTTCCTCTACGCCTTCGTCGGCGAGGACGCGCGCGGCAGCTCGGTCACCGTTCTCTCGGCGCTGGCGCGACTGAACCTCGATCCCTGGGCAGAGGCGGCCGATCTCGCCACGCTCGGCCGCGAGGCGGCGGCGCTCCGCGTCGGGGCGCTGCTGTCGCGCGTCCGCGACGTGCCGGCGCTCGGACGGAGCCACGGGCCGGTGGGACGGGAGCTGAGCCGTCTGCTTCCAGAGCGCAAGGCGCGGCCCGGCACGTCCGATTCCGCGTCGAGCGATGGCGGCCCCCTCACGCCCGGCATGGGCTGGGCGATCGCCGTGGCGCTTCTCGTGGTGGCGCAGATGGTCTTCGGCGTATCGACGGGGACAGGCGAATGAAGAACACGACGTCGGAAGCGGCCCCCGGAAAGACCTCGCCCGAGGATGCCGCGACACTCTGGGAGATGGAGGAGCGGTTCTGGACCGGCGGCGCGGACAGCGCGCGCCGGATGACGGCGAAGGGCGCTGTCTTCGTCTTTCCCTATCCCGCCGGCATTCTCCGGGGGGACGCGATCTGGCGCGAGAAGGACGTCGCCCAGCGGTGGCGCTCCGTCGAGATGAGCGAGCGCTACCTCGCGCGCGAGGGCGACATCGCCGCTCTGGCCTATCGCGTATCCGCCGAGCGCGCGGACGAGCCCCTGCTCGAGGCGGTCTGTACCTCGACCTATCTGAACGACGGCGGCAAGTGGCTGCGCCTGACCCATCAGCAGACGCCGACAGGATAGGGCGACAAAGGTCCGGTCGGGCCTGCGCGGAGCAAGACAGGGACGGGCTGACCCGGCCACGTGATCGTGGCAGAACGGGGTGCGGCCGCACTTACGTGGATCAGCATCGGGAAAGGCATGCATCGACGCTAACCTGCGTCAGTGCGACGGGTGTCGCGCTCCCGCAAGGTGCAGCGTGCTTGCCGACCATGTGGCGGCAAGCTTTTCCCGAGTACCCGACCAGCGTAAGGGCGTGCGGCCAGCGATCGGCCCGCACGCCCACGCCCGTGACGGTCTCGGCCAGTCCACGAAAGGACATTCGAATGACTCCCGAACAGACCGCGACGGCTGAAAAGATGAAATCCGTGAAGGCGGCCTGGGACAAGGCGCCCGCCGGTCCCGAGAAGGATGCGGCCCTGACGCATTACCAGGCCGCCGAAAAGGCGCACACGGCCAAGAACGACGCCGAGACGAACAGGGAACTCGATGCGGCGCGCGCTGAGCTTTCGTGACGGCGCGCGGGTGACCTGAGCCCCGGTCGCCTCCCGCTTGGCGGGTGGCGACACGGCTCGCGTCACACGAGCAGAGGTCCGCCGTGATCAAGATATGCCGGATCGAACTCCGCCAGGTCTGCCAGCCGGTCATGATCGTGAAACGACACGCGACCGTCCCGGAAGGTCACCAGCCCTGATTCGCGCAGCTGCCGCAGGACACGGTTCACGTGAACGGCGCTCAGACCCAGCGCATCGGCCAGGTGATACTGCGTCAGCGGGCAGTCGTATCCTTCCCTGCTCCCCATGCCCACCAGGGCCAGCCGCGACCCCAGTTCCAGCAGGAAATGCGCCATGCGGGCGTCCGCGTCGCGCCGGCCGAGCCCGACGAGGTGTTCGACGACCATCGCCTCGTCCCGCGACGCCGCCCAGAGAATGGCCGTAGCGAGGCGCGGCGTCCGCGCGAAGGCTTCCAGCAGGTCGGCCGCCATAACCTCGGCGGCCTCGATGTTCACGACCGGCTCGAAGCTGTGGTCCGAGGTGCGCAACAGGACGCTGCGCAGGCCGAGGAAATCGCCGGGCACCTGGAAATCGACGATCTGGCGCGTCCCGTCGCGCTGGATCTTGTAGGAACAGACCCAGCCGGCCGACAGGATGTAGGCGGCCTGCCCGGACTGCCCCTGATGCACCATGTCGCGCCCGGCGGCGAAGCTCCGGCGGCGCTGGTGCAGACGGCCCAGCGCGGCAAGTTCCGTCTCCGACAACGCGACGAAGGCCGAAAGCTTGCGGGTGAGCGGGCTTTCCGCGGTGATGGTCATGCGCTCCCTCGCGGTTCCGGCGATCCCCTGAGCCGGGTCTACCGGGGTTTCTCGCCCGCCGACTGCTTCAGATCAGTCCAGCCTACCACATTTCCTGCGACAAGGGCCCGATCAGCCGGCGTGCCCGACCATGCGCGCCACCTCTCAGCAAGGATTGCCCAGGATGCCCGACACGACAGATCATGCCGGCATGGCGGCCCTCTCGATCTGCGAGGCGCTCCTGCTGGCGATGAACGATCGCGACCTGCTGCCCGAGCACGAGATCATGGGGGTGCTCCGCGATGCCGCGACGACCCACGAGAACGCGACCGGCCCGGACGCGGAAATGCACAGGGCGGTGGCGGCGCTCATCAACCGGATCATCGCCGGCGGCAATTCCGTTCGCAGGCCCTGAGTCCCGCACCCCTCGCCCAAGGAGGAGCCGGGATCGCGCCCTGGACCGCCTTCGCCATCGCCCGGCCGCAGGCCGTGAGCCCCGGGATGGTCGGGACATGACATGAAGTCCGGCCCCGGGGACGACGCGCAACCGGGGAGTGCACCGCGGGTCAGGCACGAGAGGCGCTCGACCGTCCCGGCGCCTTGATCGCTTGTCGTGACCGGTGCCGCCGGTCGCTTTCGCACTCCCGGAACCGGTCGTCTGAAGGCGGCGCAAAGCGAAGGGGGCGTGGCCTTGCCCGGTCTCTCACAGCCCGAGCGCCCCCCTGCGCAGCCACTGGTGGACGAAGCTCAGCTTGCCCCGCGCGGCCTCCGAAAGCACGAAGGGATAGACATCCGCGAGCCCCATCGAACGGTTCACGTGGTTGATGCCGACGACGAGGGCGGCCGCGATGCGGATGAGCCGGTCGGCATGCGGCTCCGAATAGGGATCCCAGCCTGGGGCCGGCAGATCCGGCGACGAGAATCCCGCGGCGGCGATGCTGTCGGCGATGTCGGTCAGGTGCAGCAGATGCGCGGCGGTTTCGGCCCAGTCCTCGTGGGGATGCGCGGAGGCGTAGGTTGTTATGAAACGCTCCCGCCAGTCCTGCGGCGGTCCGTTGCCGTAATGACGCTGCAACGCCGCCTGGTAATCCTCTCGTTCGTCGCCGAAGACGGCGCGGAACGCCTCGAGGAAATCGGCGCGCAGGCCGAGACGCCACCAGAGCATGTGCGCGATCTCGTGGCGCATGTGGCCGATCATGGTGCGATAGGGCTCCTCCAGCGCCACGCGGCGGGTGGTGCGCAGGACCTCGTCCGCCTCGGCCACGCTGATCGTCACGACGCCATCGACATGGCCCATCGCGATAGGGGCCGGGCCTTCGGCCAGCATGTGAAAGGCCGGACGCGCCCCCGCATCCTCGGGGCGGAACCAGTGCCAGCGGCCGAGATTGTCGAGCACCCAACGCTTCGCGGCCTCGGTCCGGGCCCAGTTCGGGATCGCGTCGGGGATCGACGTGTCGGGGGCCAGAACCGTCATCGCGCAGGAGCGGCAGAGGGCGCCATGCTCCGGCGCGATCCAGTTGCACCCGATGATCTCGCGGTTCGCGCAGAAGGGCGGTGCCGCAAGGAACGCGCGCGCCTGCGGATCATATGCGACAGGGGTTCCGTCCGCCGTGGCGCGATTGTCGAACCAGAGCAAGCCTGGTCCGACAGGGTTGGAAAAAACGCGCATGCAGGAAGAGCTCCTTGCAGGTCCCGGGGCGGGAGATGCCGCTTGCCCCCGCCCGTGGCCGGCGATCTTGCGGCGCCGGTGCGGCCGCCTGCGTCACCGCACCCTGTCAGCGCAGGCGTTCCAAGAGCCCGCCGACATCCGAAAGCATCCGCGACACCGTCGCCTCGTCCAGGTATCCGGTGACGGCCAGTTCGCGGGCGCGCTGGAATCGGCGGATGGCACGACGCGTCGAGTCGTCGAAAACGCCGTCGGCCGGTCCGGGCTCCAGCCCCAGCTGATCCAGCCGCCGCTCGACCAGGGTGCGTGTCAGGATGTTGAGGCCCAGCGCGTCCTCGGCCTCTCGCGCCTGCTGCTGGCGCGCGCTGCCGTCGTCTTGCAGCGCGGAAATGCGCGCCTGCGCCTCCGTCGCGAAGGCGCCGTCCGGAAAGGCCCGCAGGTAGGCCTGATAGGCGGCAACCGTGCCGGCGGCTCTGGCATCCTCCCAGGCCAGGCGGTCGCGCTCGGCGGCCCGGTCGCGCTTGGCCGCCTCGATTTCCGCCAGGCGCTCGGTCGCGATATCCGCGAAGAGCCCGTCGGGGAAGCGTTGCAGATAGGTCCGCAGGCCCGCCTCGTCGGCACCCGATCCGGTCGCCTCCCAGGCCGCGCGATCGCGGCGCTCCTGCTCGAGACGGCGGCGTTCGGCTTCGGCCTCGAGCTCGGCCTGCCGACGCTCCGCCCGGCGTTCGAGCATCTCTATCTGCGGCGCGCTCAGGTAGCCGGTCTCTGGCAGGTCGGCCGCGCGCTGGAACCGGGTGATGGCGGCGCGGGTGCCTGGGCCGAAGATCCCGTCGATCCCGCGCGGCTCATGGTCCAGCAAGGTGAGATGACGCTGGATCTGCCGGCACTCGTCGCGCGTCAGGTTCAATGCTTCCTCGGTCAACCGGGCGGCGCGATCGGGCTCCGCCTCGATCTCCGCGATGGCCGCGCGCGCCTCGTCGGCGAACCGACCGTCCGGATAGCGGTCGAGATAGTCGCGATAGGCGGCCGCCTCGTCGCGCTCGCGCGCCGCCTCCCAGCGCGCGCGCTCGGCGGCGGCGCGATCGGGTGCGGGTATCGCGGTGCGCTCCTGGACCTGTGGAAGGAAGGGCACGCGGTCCGTCACGAACCCCGTCGCGGAGACGTCCCGCGCCGCGGCCAGGGCCGTGGCCAGCCGCTGTCCCGGCATCAGCAGATCCTCCGTCACGAAGCGCGCGACCGAGGCGGGAGGCCCCTGAAGGACCGTCACGCCTTGCGGCACCGCGCCGAGGGTCGCCCCCCGCCGGAGGCCGGCGCCCGGTTCCGGGCCGTTCCCGGCCAGCGCCAGAGCCACGACCGCCCCGCCGGGCGCCCGGCCTGCCACCGCGAGAACCGTCTCGACCGACAGCGCCGCCCCCTCGACGGTGACAAGGTCGAGCGGCCCCTCGGCCCCCGCCTCGGTCATCCAGCTGCGCCCGTCGCCCCGCAGGAAGGCGCCGGACAGGTAGATCACGATCCGCTCTTCCCCGTCCGCGACGGCCAGCAGATCCGAAAGCGCCGACCGCGCCTCGGCCAGGTCGTCCCCGGGAAGCGCGAGCGTCTCGAACCCCGCGGCGCGCAGGGCCGCCGCGACGTCTGTCCGGCTCGACGCTCCGAAGAGGCCCTGCCGCTCTTCCGGCATCGCGCCGATCACGACCGCGCGGTCGGCCGTCGAAGGGCCGGGCAGGACCGCGAACGCGGCGCACAGGGTCAGGGCAAGGCGGGCGGGAGTCTTCATGGAGTCCTCCGAATGCCGGGGAACATCGTCGATCCTACGCGCAGAACCGCGTGTCATACAATGACGGCGGTCATCGGCGCCAGCCGGCCGACGCCTTGGCGAGCCCGGACACCGCAGCCGCGCCGCTCCGGACGCGCGCGCGCAGGACATGCCGCGGCATCGAAGACGGCCCGCTTCCCTGCAACACCCTGAGCGGGCGCGCTGCCAGCGCCGCGTCGCGCGTCGCAGGATGTCCGGGACGAGGTTCCGCCCGGCCCCCTTGTCGTCATGGTCCCGCCGTCGTTTTCCTCCGCGGCTTTCCCTCCTCGCCTTGCGGAACCGGGGTCCCTGCTCTAGCTTCTCGCGAGGCGGAGGCCCGTCCGCGAGCCGCGACCATCTTGTTGGCGGTTTCGGCCAGCTCGACGCGGCTGCCCCTTGAAGAACAAGGGCCCGGAGGTTCTCGAGGCGCGTCTGAGAAAGAAGTGAGATCATGACCGAACTGCGCAAGATCGTCATCGACGGCCGGGAGATCGAGGTCGATCCGGCCATGACCCTGATCCAGGCCTGCGAGGAGGTGGGCGTCGAGATCCCGCGCTTCTGCTACCACGAGCGGCTCTCGATCGCGGGCAACTGCCGCATGTGCCTCGTCGAGGTGGTGGGCGGCCCGCCGAAGCCGGCCGCCTCCTGCGCGATGCAGGTCCGCGATCTGCGCCCGGGCCCCGAAGGCCAGCCTCCGCAGGTGAAGACCAACTCGCCCATGGTCAAGAAGGCGCGCGAGGGGGTGATGG
>CAZPCU010000047.1:0-10252 GCA_964585075.1 uncultured Rhodobacterales bacterium | reverse complement strand
CTCTGGTTGAAGAGGATCGATTTCTTCGGGTCGAGCCCCGCGGCGATGAAGCCCGCGCAAAGCTCGCGCGTGGCGCGGGTGAGCTTTTCGGGGTCCTGCCAGACGGTGATCGCGTGCAGGTCCACCATGCAGTAGATCGTCTCGATCCCCTGGTCCTGCATCTCAACGAAACGTTTCATCGCGCCCAGGTAGTTCCCGAGCGTGAGCCCGCCCGAGGGCTGGATGCCCGAGAACACGCGGGGCGTGAAACCGGCGAGGGGGTCCGCGTCGGGCATCGGAATTCTCCGTCTGGCGTTGGCGTCCGCGGTCGCTTACCCATGGGGGCGAGAGCCGTCAAGAAGCCCCCGGAGGCCCCATGAGCAGCCCCGACCCGAACGCGCCCGTGAACCCGCTGCCGCCTTTCGTCGTGGCACTCTTCCTTCTCGTGGTCGGGATCGAGGCGGCCTTCACGCTCGGCGCGCGGGGGGTGCTGGGCGGGCCCGGCGCGGTGGGCTGGCGCCTCGCGGCCTTCGAGAACTACGCGCTCAACAGCGAGATGCTGGAGTGGATGCTGGCGACCGGGAACTGGCCGGCCGACTTCCTGAAGCGGTTCGTGACCTACCAGTTCGTTCACGGCAGCTTCACCCACGCGCTCTTCGCCGCGGTGATGCTGCTGGCGCTGGGCAAGATGGTGGGCGAGGTGTTCGGCGCGGCCGCCACGCTCGCGGTGTTCTTCGTTTCCGGAATCGTGGGCGCGCTGGCCTTCAGCCTGCTGGCGCCGGGATCGAACTGGCTCGTCGGCGCGTTCCCGGGCGTCTACGGGCTCATCGGCGCGTTCACCTATCTCCTGTGGATGCGGCTCGGGCAACTGGGCGAACGGCAGGTGCGGGCCTTCACCCTGATCGGGGTTCTGCTCCTGCTGCAGCTTGTCTTCGGCGTCTTCTTCGGGATGCGCACCGACTGGCTGGCGGACGTGGCGGGTTTCGTCGCCGGGTTCGTGATGTCGTTCTTCGTGAGCCCGGGCGGATGGTCGCGGATCCGGTCGCTCCTGCGCCACGACTGACGCGGGCGTTCAGCCGCCCCGGCGCAGCGCGGTGCGCATCTCCGACAGGCGCAGCGCGCCGGTGACGTGGGCCGCGGCGAGGTAGACGAGCGCGCCGCCCGCCACCAGCGCGGCCAGCGCGGGGTAGCGCCAGCCGGGAAGGTAAAGCGCCGCGCCGAGCGCACGGTCCGCGGCGAGGAGCGCCGCGCCCATCACGCCCGAGGCCAGCAGGATACGCCAGAGACGCGTCCCGAACCGCGCGTCGAAACGGGCCACCTCGCCCATCGGGCGCGTGCCCGCGACAAGCAGCGCCACCATCACCCAGGCCGCCGCCGAGGTGGCGATCGCCGAGGCGATCCAGCCGATGAAGGGCGCGAGCCCGACCGCGACGACGGCGTTCACCACCATGGCCCAGACCGCGTAGCGGAAGGGCGTGCGCGTGTCCTCGCGCGCGAAGTAGAGCGGTTGCAGCACCTTCTGCAGCACGAAGGCGGGCAGGCCGAGACCGTAGACCGCCACGGCGAGCGCGATGGCCGCGCTGTCCTCGGGGCGTGTCGCGCCGCGCTCGAACAGCACCGAGACGATGGGCAGCGGCACCGCCACCAGCGCCACGGCGCAGGGCACGGTGAGCGCGAGCGAGATCTCGCCCGCCCGCGACAGCGCATGCCGCCCGCCCGCGTCGTCCCCCGCCCTGAGCCGCCGCGAGAGGTCGGGCAGGAGCACGATGCCGATGGCGATGCCGACGACGCCGAGGGGGAGCTGGTAGAGCCGGTCGGCTGCGTAGAGCCAGCCCACGGCGCGGTCGAAATAGCTCGCCACCTGCTGGCCCACGAGCAGGTTGACCTGCACGACGCCGCCGGCGAGCGCGGCGGGGATGGCGATCTTCACGAGGCGGCGGAGCTCGGGCGAGAGCCGCGGGCGCTGCCAGGCCATCGTGAAGCCCGCGCGACGCGCCGCCCAGCCCACCAGCAGGAGTTGCGCGACGCCCGCCGCCGGGATCGCCCAGATCAGCGCGTGGGCCACGTCGCCGCCCAGCCAGTGCGCCGCGACCATCGCCGAGACGAGGATCACGTTGAGCAGCACCGGCGCCGCCGCGGCGGCGGCGAAGCGCCCTGTCGCGTTCAGAACCCCGGACAGGAGCGCGGCCAGCGAGATGAAGAGGATGTAGGGAAAGGCGATGCGTCCGAACTCGACCGAAAGCGCGAATTCCTCCCGCCCGGCGAAGCCGCTGGCCATGGCGAGGACCAGCCAGGGCATGGCGAGCTGCGCGAGGAGCGTGAGCGCGATCAGCACGCTGGCGAGGCCCGCGAAGGCCTCGCGCGCGAAGGCTTCCGCGTCCTCCCCGCCCTCGAGCTTCTTCGAGAACATCGGCACGAAGGCCATGTTGAAGGCGCCCTCGGCGAAGAAGCGACGGAACATGTTGGGCAGGCGGAAGGCCACGACATAGGCCTCGTAAAGCGGGCCGGTGCCGAGGAAGCCCAGGATCAGGACGTCGCGCAGAAAACCGAGGACGCGGCTTGCCAAGGTCCAGACGCCGACCGTCAGGAACCCCGCCATCAGACGGATGGGCTTCAAGAATTGGCCCTCTCGACGCCCGCCGTGATCGCCTGGCGGAGCTTCTTCTCGAGCGCCTTCTGCCGCGCCTCGGAATGGAACTTCAGCCCGAACATGTCCTTGACGTAGAAGCTGTCCACCGCCTGCTCGCCGTAGGTCGCGATCACCGCCGAGGCGATGTAGACGTTGTTGTCCGCGA
The DNA here is from genome assembly GCA_964585075.1 of uncultured Rhodobacterales bacterium. Taxonomy (GTDB): domain Bacteria; phylum Pseudomonadota; class Alphaproteobacteria; order Rhodobacterales; family Rhodobacteraceae; genus Rhodosalinus. The sequence continues at coordinate 7,478 of CAZPCU010000047.1, read as the reverse complement.
GCACGCGCGTCAGGTCGTAGAGAAGCCCGGGCCGGTCGCGCGTGTCCACCTCGATGATCGTGTAGATGTCGGACCCGTCATTGTCGAAGGTGATCGAGGTCGGCACGCGGAACGCCTTCTCGCGCTTCTTCATCCGGTCGCGCGGCTTCATCGCCTCGCGGGGCACGACCTCGCCGCGGAGCGTCTTGCCGATCGTGCGCTCGAGCCGGGGCAGGCGGTCGGCCTCGTAGGGGCTGCCCTCGGCGTCCTGCACCCAGAAGACGGCGGTCGCGAAGCCGTCCTTCGTCGTGTAGGTCCGCGCGTCCACCACGTTCGCGCCCACGAGCGCGAGCGCGCCTGCGAGGCGCGAGAAGATCCCCGGGTGGTCGGCCAGCGCGAAGCAGATGCGGGTCGCGTCGCGGTCCTCGTCGGGATGGAGGTCGATGCGGATCTCGGTCTCGTCGATGTCGCGGAGAAGCCGCGCGAAGACCTCGTGGGCAGTGACGTGCAGGCCCTGCCAGTAGGCCGGGTAGTGGCGCTGCGTCTCGCGCCGGATCTCGGCCTTGTCCCAGTCCTCGAGGCGCTTGCGCAGCAGCTTCTTGGCCTCCGTGCCGCGGTTCTCGCGGTTGAGCGCCTCCATCCCGTCCTTGAGCGCGCGGCGCGTCTGGCGGTAGAGCGCGCGCAGAAGCGCGGCCTTCCAGTTGTTCCACGTCCCCGGGCCGACGCCGCGGATGTCGCAGACGGTGAGGACCGTCAGAAGGTCGAGCCGCTCCACCGTCTTCACCGCCTTGGCGAAGTCGCGCACCGTGCGGGGGTCGGCGATGTCGCGCTTCTGCGCCATGTCCGACATGAGCAGGTGGTAGCGCACCAGCCATTCGACCGTCTCGCATTCGGACTTCCTGAGCCCGAGTCGCGGCGCGATCTTCCGCGCCAGCCGCGCGCCGAGGACGGAGTGATCCTCCTCCCGCCCCTTGCCGATGTCGTGGCAGAAGAGCGCGACGTAGAGAACCCGCCGGTTGATGCCCTTCTCGATGATCTCGGAGGAGACGGGCAGCTCCTCGCCGAGCTCGCCGCGCTCGATCCGGGCGAGGTGGCTGATGCACTGGATGGTGTGTTCGTCCACCGTGTAGTGGTGGTACATGTTGAACTGCATCATCGCCACCACGGGGGCGAATTCGGGGATGAACGCCGCCAGCACGCCGAGCTCGTTCATCCGCCGGAGCGCGCGCTCGGGGTTGCCGTGCTTGAGCAGGAGGTCGAGGAAGATGCGCCTGGCCTCCCGGTCGCGGCGCATCTCGTCGTCGATCAGGTGGAGGTTGGCGCGCACGAGGCGCATCGCGTCCGGGTGGATGAGCAGCCCCGTGCGCAGGCCCTCCTCGAAGAGCCGCAGGATGTTGAGCTTGTCGGCGAGAAATCCCGCATCGTCGGCGATCGCCAGCCGGCCGTGGAGGACCTCGTAGCCCGGCTTCACCTTCGGCGTGCGCCGGAAGATGCGCTCCAGAAGCGGCGTGCCGCGGGAGTGGTCCGCCTCGAGCGCGGTGAGGAAGATGCGCGTCAGGTCGCCCACCGCCGTCGCGTGCAGGAAGTAGTCCTGCATGAAATGCTCCACCGCGCGCCGCCCGGCGCGGTCGGCGTAGCCCATCCGCTCCGCCACCTCGACCTGAAGATCGAAGGTGAGCTGCTCCACCGCGCGGCCGGCGATCAGGTGCATGTGGCAGCGCACGGCCCAGAGGAAGCTCTCCGCGCGGGCGAAGCGGTCGTATTCCTCGGGGCGGAAGACCCCGATGCCCACGAGGTCGGCGGCGTTGTCCACGTGGTGGACGTATTTCGCGATCCAGTAGAGCGACTGCAGGTCGCGCAGGCCGCCCTTGCCCTCCTTCACGTTGGGCTCGACCATGTAGCGCTGGCCCTGCTTGCGGTGGCGCGCGTCCCGTTCGGCGAGCTTGGCCTCGATGAATTCGCGCTCGCTGCCGGCGAAGAGCTCCGCGTCGAGGCGCCGCTCGAGCGTGGCGGCGAGCGCCGAGTCGCCGCAGAGGAACCGGCTTTCGAGCAGCGCCGTCCGGATGGTGAAATCCTCGGCCCCGAGTTTCAGGCAGTCCTTCACGGAACGTGTGGCGTGGCCGACCTTCAGCTTGAGATCCCAAAGGATGTAGAGAACCGCCTCCACCACCTGCTCGCAGAGAGGATCGGCAGCGGCCGGCGTCAGGAACAGGAGGTCCACGTCGGAGAAGGGCGCCATCTCCCTGCGCCCGTAGCCGCCCACGGCCAGCACGGCCATCGCGGGAGGCGCGGCCTTGCCCTCGGGGCGGGGGACAAGGCGCTCGCTCGCCAGCCGCCAGGCCGCGCGCACGATCTCGTCGGTCAGGTGGGTGTAGGCCCGGGTGACGCCCCGCGCCTCGAAGGGGCGCTCGACGAAGGCCGCTGCGATCGCGTCGCGCCCCCGCTCGCGCGCCTCGCCCAGGACCGAGACGGCACGCGCGCGCAGCTCCGTCGGATCGCCCGGACCGGAAAGCGCCGCCTCGACGGCCCGCGCGTCGAAGATCGCGTCGGGCGCGCAGATCAGCGCGTCGGGCGCGCGCCGTTCGGCGACGGTGGCGAGGGCGGCCTCAGAATCCGGCACCGGCGAAGCTTCTTGGCGCGGGGTCGAGGATCACCACCTGCCCGTCGCGGATTGTCGCCACGGCGAGGGCGCGCTGGTTCGTGCCGTCGGGGCGCAGGCGGAACGGTCCGCCCGTTCCCGCGAAGCCCTGCGACCGGGTGAAGGCGCGCGGGCTCAGCGCGTCGCTGCGGCCGGCTTCGGCGAGCGCGCCGATGGCGGCGATCCCGTCATAGGCGAGGCCGGCCAGCGGGTGGGGCAACTCGCCGTTGGCGGCCTCGTAGCGGGCGCGGAACTGCTTCTGCAGCGCCTCGTCCGGGCGGGCGAACCAGCCGCCCTGCAGGCCCGGAAGCTCGAGCGTCTGCGGCGGAACGTCCCAGCGCGCGAGGCCGATGTATTGCGTGACCGACGGATCGACGCCGCGCTCGGGGAGGAGCTGGGCGAGAAGCGGCAGCGCGCCCGCCGAGTTCGAGGTGAGGAAGAGCGCGTCGGCGCCGTTCGACTGCACGGTTTCGGCCACCTGCGAGGCCGCCGCGATGGCGCCCTGCTCGGTGAAGGGGAAGGGCACCTCGCCCGCCACCTCGACCCCGTTCGAGGCCGCCGCCGAGCGGATCGCGTTGCGCCCGAACTGCCCCTCGACGTTCTCGGGATGGACGGTCACGATGTTCCGCTTTCCCTGGCGCGCGGCGTACCCGACGAGCCGCTCGGCGGAGTTCTCGAAGGTCGCCCCGAGCACGAAGAGATTGCCGCCCGCGATCGAGGTGTTGTTGGAGAAGCTCAGCACCGTCACCCCGTCGTCGGCCACCGCCACCGCGGCGGCGTTCGCCGCATCGCCGAAGAGCGGGCCGAGGATCACCGCGGCGCCCGCGTCGGCGGCCTGCTGCGCGACCTGCGCGGCGCGCCCGGCGCTGCCGGCCGTGTCGTAGACGCGAAGATCGATGGCGACGCCGTCGAGGTCGGCCACGGCGAGCCGGGCCGCCGCCTCGAGGCTTCGCGCGACGCCCGCCGCGCCCTGGGAGCTCTTCGGCACCAGGAGCGCCACCGGCACCGGGCGCTCCGGGTCGATCGCGCGGCCCGGGCCGAGTGTCGTTCCGGGCACGGTCGCGTCGCAGGCGGCGAGCCAGATCAGCGACAGGCCCGCGACGATCCGGGCTGCGGGCTTGCGGGCGGCGGCGAAAACCGAAAACATGGGGTCGCTCCCTTTGCAGCGCCCCTCGGGGCGTATGACTTCGCGGGCGATCATAGCCACCGAGAGAGGCGGGTCCAGTGTCGATTGGGCAGGAAAGCGGGCTGGCGCCGGGGCTCTACCTCCTGGCGACGCCGATCGGCAACGCCCGCGACATCACGCTGCGCGCGCTCGACATCCTGCGCGACGCCGAGGTGCTCGTCGCCGAGGACACGCGAAGCCTCCGCAGGCTCATGGAGCTCCACGGCCTCTCCCCGGCCGGCCGGCCGCTGCTTGCCTACCACGACCACAATGGCGCGAAGATGCGCCCCCGGCTGCTGGCCGAGCTCGCGGCCGGCCGCTCGGTGGCCTGTGCCAGCGAGGCCGGCACGCCCCTCGTGGCCGATCCGGGCTACCAGCTCGTCCGCGAGGCGGTGGCGGCGGGCCATCCCGTGACGGCCGCGCCGGGCCCGTCCGCGGCGCTCGCGGCGCTGACCGTCGCGGGCCTGCCCACGGACCGGTTCCTGTTCGCCGGGTTCCTGCCCGCCGCGGCCGGCCAGCGGCGCCGCGCGCTGGAGGAGCTCGCGGAGGTGCCCGCGACGCTCGTCTTCTACGAATCGCCGAGGCGCCTTGCAGCGATGCTCTCCGACGCGGCCGCCACGCTCGGGCCCGGCCGCCCGGCGGCGGTCTGCCGCGAACTGACCAAGCGTTTCGAGGAGTGCCGCCGCGCGCCGCTCGGAGAGCTCGCGCAGGCCCTGGCCGCGGAGCCCGTGAAGGGCGAGGTGGTGGTCCTCGTAGGGCGCGGCCGTTCGGAAAGCGTTAGCGATTCCGCGCTAGAGGCAGAGCTGGAGGCCGCGCTCGGCACCATGTCGGTGCGCGACGCGGCGGATGCCGTGGCACGGGCCACGGGGGCGCCGCGCCGGCGGGTCTACCAGCTGGCGCTGAAGAAGGGGCGGGGCGAATGACGGCGGATCGCGACAGGAACGGGGCGCGCGCGGCGCGGGGCGGCCGCGCCCATCTTTCCGGCCTCGCCGCGGAGGAGGCGGCGGCCCGCCGATATGCGCGCGCGGGATGCGCCATCCTCGACCGTCGCTGGCGTGGCGCCGGGGGCGAGATCGATCTCGTGGCGCGGGACGGCGGCGTGCTCGTCTTCGTGGAGGTCAAGCGCGGGGGAAGCTTCGCCCGCGCGGCCGAGCGGCTCGGAAAGCGTCAGCGCGCGCGGCTCTGCGCCTCGGCCGAAGAGTATCTGGGCCAGGCGCCCGGCGGACTGCTCACCGAGATGCGGTTCGACGTGGCGCTGGTGAACGGGGCGGGCGAGGTCTCGGTGCTGGAGAACGCATTCGGCGCTGCGTAATGCGCAAGTCACGCGGCTTTCCTGTCCGGGTTGGACGCCGCTCCTTTGCGGAGCATGGTCCAGTGGATGGTGACGTGTCGGCGCGCGAGGGCGACGATTGCCCGACTGTGGTGTTTTCCCTCCCGGCGCAGCCGGAAGAGGATCGACCTGCGCCTGGAAAACGATCCCCCGGTTCGTTTTCTGATCGTCCTGACCTTTGGCTCGGCCAAGACGGTGGGCGGCCTGGCGCAAACCGTCCACCGCGGCCTCGACAGGGTTCGCGCGCCGTTCACGATGACCGTGGCGGCCTGCGGCCTCGCCAGGCCGCCAAAAGCTCCTGGCGGCCTGACGGACGGCGCAGTCAAGCCCTGGCGTCCGGGGCCGTGGCCGTAGCCACCACCCCGTCGAGACGTGCCGGCAGGTCGTGAAACGGCCTTCCAGCCGCACGTCCGCAGAAACCTGTCAAGAGGGGCCGCGTCCCTGAAGGCTGCGGCGGGCGCGCGGTGTCGTCGTCGCCGGTGACGTCCCGGCGCGCTCATGTCGGGAACGCATCGCTTGGCGACAAATTCGCATTGGACGCGCGCAAAGCTGTGCAGCAGTAGGAGCGTGCCATCAAGACGGCGCAAGCTGGCCGTTCCGGAGCCATGGGTCCGGGTGCGACCGGGTTTCTCTTGAAAGACCAGGGAATGGAAAGATGGATCGCAGACTTCTCCTGAAATTGCTGGCGTCCGGTACGGCAATGACCGCCGCGCCCGCCTCTGTCTGGGCGCAGGTGAAAGGCGAGAGCTCGCCGCGCAAGTACGAATGGGGCTTTCCCGAATATCCCCCCACCCCGGCGGGCAGCGGCAATGCCACGCCCTTCGGCGAGGGGCCGCTGAACGGCATCGAGACGGAAAGCGGCCACGAACTCTACAGGTTCCCGCGCGATCATCGCTATCATTACGGCCCGATCTATCGCGGCCCGGAATACTGCGAATGGTATTACTTCAGCGCCTTCGTCTATGACAAGGCCACCGAAGAGCCCTACACCCTCTTCTGGATGACGCTGTTCTCGGGCTGGGACGAGGGGCTGCAACGCCCTGTGAAGAACGTCTTCTTCGCGCTGCACAACCTGCGCACCGGCGAGTTCCAGCCGGCCGTCACGCTCTATCCCGGCGAATTCGTCGCCGAAGGATCGCCGAGCGATGCGCCCAAGGAGGATTTCTGGTTCCGCTATCGCGTCGGCACGCCGGAACATGGCGAGCAGGAGGAAAGCTACCGCGCCGCCGACGAGACGTGGAGGTTCAAGGCCAACGTGGTGAATGCGGCGCCCGAGCGCAATTCCGTGCCCTTCAGCATGGACATCACCGGCAAGGTCTACGCGCCCGGCTACATCTTCAACACGCCCTGGGGCCTGGAGAACGAGGGTTACGACGTCTCGCGCACGGGCCGCCACAATCCCGAGACGGTCTACGGCATTTCCTATTACACGATCGCGCCGAAGATGATGATCTCGGGCCCCGTCATGGTCAACGGCCGCGAGATGGAGGTCGAGGGCCTTGCCTGGTGGGAGCACCAGTGGGGCAACCTGCGCACGCCCGATCACCTTGAGGGGCACTACATCTGGCAGAACGCCTATCTCGACAACGGTGACATGTTCCGCCTGCGTTTCTGGCGCAAGCCGGACCTCTCGATCGCCGAGGAGATCACGAACTACGCCTACATCCACGCCGACGGGCGGATGGAATACGCTCTGGGCGGGTCGGTGACGTGGACCACGATCAAGTCCTGGCCGTCGAACGTCGTCGAGAATGTCGATATCCCGCTCTACGGTAAGCTGGAGACGCCGCAGGGCACCTTTTACGTGGCGCCGGAATATCCCGAGCAGCAGGCGATCGGCTTCGCCGATTATACCGCCCTGTGGGAAGGGGCCATGTATCTGCACGAGGGCTCGCTCGACGGGCCGATCGTGGGCCGCGCCTACCACGAGAACATGATCGTGCCGTGGTATTACATCCCCCGCGGCTTCGACAAGCCGATGCGCGAGGACCTCCCGCGCAAGCTCGATGGCGGCATGCCGCCGGCCCCGCCGTTCAACTTCTTCAAGTAGGGCATCCGCATGTCCCGGCGGGCGGGCGTCGTTTCCTGCCCGCCGGAGAGACCGGCGCACGACAGCCGTCGCCCCGGGACGCACACGGCACGGCGGGACGCATGCATGAAGTGCATCGCTCGGTGACAGGACTGCATTGGACATGAAGCCGCGTGTGCGTCAGGCCCTTTCCGGCACGGCGCGATGCGAGACCATGTCGACGACGTGCCCCGTTGCCAATTCTCGAAGGTCCAACCAGCATGAAATCGAATGCCGTCTTCCTGCTCGCCCTCGCGATCTGCGTGCCCGTGGGGCTTTGGGGCGTCGTCGCACCGGA
>CAZPCU010000046.1:2176-10300 GCA_964585075.1 uncultured Rhodobacterales bacterium | reverse complement strand
CACGCAGTAGAGCCCGGCGAAGGCGTCGAGCAGCCGGTTGCCCTCGCGGTCCACGATATGGCTTCCCTCGCCGGTCTGGATCACCCGGTTCGGCGCCTCGCCGCGGGCGAACTGCGCGAGGTGCGTGGAGGGATGGAAGAAGTTCTCCCGGTCCCACTGGTCGAGCATGTCGTTCTTCAGCATCGTGGTCCCTTCGCTCGGGCGGGGGCGCGCGCCCCCGCATGTTCATGGTCTCGGTCGGTGCCTGCCCGCGGCGCTGGCATCGCCGCTTCGCGCCGCAGCCAGGGGATTTGAAACCCCGGACGATTCCAGGCGTCTTGCCCGTCACCCCCAGTCGCGGCAGACGTACTTGATCTCGGTGAAGGCCTCCATCCCCTGGCGCGCGCCCTCGCGGCCGATCCCCGACTGCTTCATGCCGCCGAAGGGGATGGGCGCGCCGGTGACCTTGGTCCGGTTGACCGCGACCATCCCGTATTGCAGCGCCCGGGTGACACGGTAGATCCGGCGGGGATTCTGGCTGTGGAGATAGGCCACGAGCCCGTATTCGCTGTCATTGGCCCGCGCCACCACGTCGTGCTCCGTGTCGAAGGGGGTGATTGGCGCCACCGGGCCGAAGGTCTCCTCGCGCATGATCGTCGCCGCGTCCGGCACATCCGCGAGGATCGTGGGCGCGAAGAAAAGCTCGCCCAGATCGGCGCGCCGCCCGCCGCCGGCGAGCACCCGCGCGCCCTTCGACACCGCGTCGGCGACATGCGCCTCCTGCTTGGCCAGCGCGGCCGCGTTGATCAGCGGGCCGATGTCGGGATCGTCGAGGCCCGGCCCCACCCGCAGCGCCTCCGTCGCCGCCGCGAGCCGCTCGCAGAACGCATCGTGGACGGGCCGCTCCACGTAGATGCGGTTGGCGGCGAGGCAGTCCTGCCCGGAGGTCGCGAACTTGGCCTTGAGCGTCTCCTCCACGGCGTTGTCGAGATCGGCGTCCGCGAAGACGAGGACCGGCGCGTGGCCCCCGAGCTCCAGCACGAGCCGCTTCACGGTGTCGGCGGACTGGCGGTAAAGGAGTCGCCCCACCTCCGTCGAGCCGGTGAAGGACAGCGCGCGCACCCGCGCGTCCTCCGTCCAGGGGCCCACGACGACCGGGGCCTCGCCCGTCACCACGTTGAAGACGCCCGCGGGCATGCCCGCCCGGTCGGAGAGCTCCGCGAGCGCCAGCGCCGAATAGGGCGTCTCGGCGGAGGGATGCGCCACCACCGTGCAGCCGGCGGCCAGCGCGGCGGCGGCCTTGCGGGTCAGCATCGCGGAGGGGAAGTTCCAGGGCGTCACCAGCGCCGCCACGCCCACGGGCTCGCGCCAGAGCTCCACCTCGGCGTCGGGCAGATGGCTCGTGACGCCCTCGATGTTCGGCCGGCGGGTTTCCTCGGCGTAGAACTCGATGAAGCTCGCCGCGTAGTCGATCTCGCCGCGCGCCTCGGAGAGCGGCTTGCCCTGCTCCATCACCATGAGCCGCGCGAGATCCTCCCGATGCGCGATCACGAGGTCGTACCAGCGCCGCAGCACCGCCGCCCGGTCCTGCGGCAGCGCCGCGGACCAGGCCGGGAAGGCCGCCGCGGCCGCGTCCACGGCGGCGCGGGACTGCGCGGCGTCGAGGCTGACCACCTCGCCGAGCCGCACCCCCCAGGCCGGATCGGTCACGGCGATCGCGGGGCGATCACCGCCCACCCACTTGCCGTCCACGTAGGAGAAGCTCCGCGCGAGGCGCGGGTCGGCGAGCCCGTCCAGGGGCGTCGCGGCCAGCTGCTGGTGTAGCGACATGGGGCAGACCCTCCTTTCGCCGCCAGCATGCCGGCGAGACGGCGGCGGTCGGGTCTGAAATCCGCCGGCCTGCCAGAAGATCCGTCTGCCCGAAGACCGCCCGAGGGCTCAGTCGGTCTCCGAAAGCAGCCAGAGCGGCGGCGCGTGCGGCCCCTTCACCGGCTTCGTGACGATGTAGGTGTAGTAGCGCGCCATGCCGATCCGCGCCTCCAGCATTCCGTCGATGAGGCGCTGATAGGCGTCGATGTCGCGCGTGATCACCTGCATCAGGTAGTCGAAACCGCCGCCGAGGGCCCAGACGGCGGCGACCTCCTCGTAGCCCTGCACCGCGCGCTCGAAGGTCTGGAAGCTCGCGGCCGTGTGCTGGGAGAGTTCCACGGCCACGAACACGGTGACGTGCGGCCCGAGCGCGCGCGCCGAGACGCGCGCGCCGTAGCCCTCGATCACGCCGGCGCGCTCGAGCTTCTTCATCCGCTCCCAGGCGGGGGTCGGAGAGAGCCCCACGCGCTCCGCGAGCTCGGCCTTGGTGATGCGCCCCTCGGCGGCGAGCGTGCGCAGGATGGCGATGTCGCGCGCGTCGAGGCGGATCATGCCCGCACGACCGTGCCCGCCGCGCCGAGCGCCCGCGCGACATGCGTCGCGATGGCGGTGTCCTGCGCGCCGGTGCCGGTGAGGTCCGCGATGGTGATCTCCGCGTCCGAGCCACGCCCCGGCGCGCGCCCGGCGATGACCGCGCCGAGCTCGGGCGGCTCCTCCGCATGAAACCCGGCGGCCCGCGCGGCGCGCAGCTCGCCCAGCGCCGCAGCCTGCGCCGCGCGGTCGGCGACGTAGAGGTCGGCCGCGGCGAGCGCCGCCGGCTCGATCTCGTTCTTGCCGGCCTGGTCCGCGCCCATGGCCGTGATGTGGAGCCCCTCGTGCAGCCATGCCGCGCGGAGCACGGGCTCCCGCGCGGGGGTCGTCGTCACGACGAGCTGGCTTTCGCGGACGAGCTCGGCGGGATCCGTCATCACCTCCGCCTCGACGCCGAGCCGCGCGCGGAGATCGGCGGCGCAGACCTCGGCCTTCTCGCCCGACCGGCCCCAGACCAGCACGCGGGAGAACTCGCGCACGAGCCGCGCCGCCTCGATCTGCAGCCGCGCCTGCACCCCGGTGCCGATCACGCCCGCCGTCTCGACACGGGCCGGGGCAAGATGCCGCGCCGCCACGGCGCCCGCCGCCGCGGTGCGCAGGTCGGTCAGATACCCGTTGTCGAGGAAGACCGCCTCCACCAGCCCCGTCTTCGCCGAGAAGAGGATCATCAGACCGTTGAGGGACGGCAGCCCGATCTTCGGGTTGTCGAAGAAACCGGGCGAGATCTTCACCGCGAAGCCGTCGAAGCCCGGGATCCAGGCCGTCTTCACGTCCACCTCGCCATGGGCCTCGGGAATCTCCATGGAAAGGACCGGCGGCATCGCCACGCCACCCTCGGCAAGGCGGACGAACGCCTTCTCGATCACGCCGACGAGCGCCCGGTCGAGGCGGACCGCCTCGCGCAGTTCGGCCTCGGTGGCAATGCGGATGTCATGCGCCATACGGTCTGCCCTTCACCACGTAATCGCCGAGGACCACATCCTGCCCGGTGATGACGCGGGTGAACAGGCCCATGTCCGGGTTGCGCCCGGTGATGATCGTGGCGACCGGACCCGCGAGACCCTCCAGCTTCCCGGCGAGCACCGCGGCGAGGCCGACCACGCAGGCGCCCTCGGCCACGATTCGGTCCTCCCAGTAGAGCGCCTGCATCGCGCGGTAGATCTCCTCCTCGGTGACGAGAAGCGTCGCGTCGAGAAGCTCCCGGCACATCGGGAAGGACAGGCGGTTCTCCATGCCGATGCCGCCGCCGAGGGAATCCGCGAGGCTCGGCACTTCCTCCACCTCGACGGGGCGGCCCGCCTTCAGGCTTTCGTGCATGGCGGCGCCGCGGTCCATGCTGATGCCGATGACCCGGACCGCGGGATTTACGGCCTTGGCGGCCTTCGCCACCCCCGCCGCCAGCCCCCCGCCCGAGAGCGGCACCAGGAGCGTGGCGACATCCGGGCGCGCGGCCATGATCTCCAGCCCGATCGTCCCCTGCCCGGCGATCACGAGCGGGTCGTCGAAGGGCGAGATCTCCGCGAGCCGCTCGTCCGCGGCGAGGCGCCGGCTCTCTGCGAGCGCGTCGTCCTGGCTTCGGCCGCAGATGCGCACCTCGGCGCCGAGCGCCCGGATGCCCTCCACCTTCGCCTCGGGCACCAGCTCCGACATGCAGATCACGGCGCGCATCCCGCGCGCCCGCGCCGCCCAGGCGACGCCCCGGCCATGGTTGCCGGTGGAACAGCAGGTGACCCCGGCCGCCCCCTCCAGCCCCGCCACCGCGTTCAGCGCGCCGCGAAGCTTGAAGGCCCCGATGGGCTGCATGTTCTCGAGCTTGAGAAGAACCTCGGCGCCGGCGCGCGCCGTCATGAAGGGCGAGGGCACGAGAGGTGTGGCGTCCGCAACCCCCCGGATGCGGCGCGCGGCGGCGAGGATGTCGCTCAGCTCGATCATGTCGGTTCCGGTCTCTCCGATTCAGTTGTGCACAACAATCCATCGGACGGGCGGGGCAGGGTGTACGAAATTGTTGCACCTCATGGATATTCCGAAAGCGGCATCCGGCATGTCGCTCTTGGACCTGACCTGTTGTGCACAACTGACCCATCATTGGCCAGTTTCCTCGAACCGGGAGGTGCGCCAGTGATTCGGAAGGACATCCCATTCAGCGCCGCGGAGTACGAGCGCCGGCTGATGCGCACGCGCGTCGCGATGGAGGCCGCGGGGCTCGACGCGCTTTTCGTGACCGACCCGTCCAACATGGCCTGGCTGACCGGCTATGACGGCTGGTCCTTCTATGTCCACCAGGGCGTGATCGTGCTGAAGGACAGGGATCCCTGCTGGTGGGGCCGCCGGCAGGACGCGCAGGGCGCGCTTCGCACCGTCTGGATGGAGGACTCCCACGTCCTCGACTACGCCGACAACTACGTGCAGTCGATCGAGCGCCACCCGATGCAGGATCTTGCCGCGAAGCTCGCCGAGCTCGGGCTGGAGACGGCGCGGATCGGCGTCGAGATGGAGAACTACTATTATTCCGCCAAGGCCCACCACGTCCTGGCCGAATCCCTGCCCGACGCCACGCTCGAGGACGCCACGGCCCTCGTGAACTGGCAGCGCGCCGTGAAGTCCGAGGAGGAGCTCGTCTTCATGCGCCGGGCCGCGCGCATCTCGGAGACCATCATCGACGGGCTGGTGGAGCGTGTGGGCGCCGGCGTGCCCAAGAACGAGGTGGTCGCCGAGGCCTACGGCGACGCGATCCGGGGCGCAGACGGCCACTGGGGCGACTACCCGGCCATCGTGCCGCTGCTGCCGTCGGGCTCGGACGCCGCCGCGCCGCATCTCACCTGGAACGGCCGGCCCTTCGCCGGCGGCGAGGCCACCTTCTTCGAGGTGTCGGGCTGCTATCGTCGCTATCACGCGCCGCTCTGCCGGACGATCTTCCTCGGCACCCCGCCCGACGAGATCCGGCACGCGGAGGCCGCGCTCGTCGAGGGGCTCGAGGCCGGGCTCGAGGCCGCGAGCGCGGGCAACCGCGCCTGCGACGTGGCCAACGCGCTGGCCCTGCCGCTGGAGCGGGCGGGAATCGAGCGCGGCGCGCGCTGCGGCTACGCCATCGGCCTGAGCTACCCGCCGGACTGGGGCGAGCGCACCGTGTCGCTCCGGGCCGAGGACGAAACCGTGCTGATGCCCGGCATGACCTTCCACTTCATGCCCGGTCTGTGGATGCGCGACTGGGGCATGGAGATCACGGAATCCATCCTCATCCGCGAGGACGGCCCGGCCGAGACCCTTTGCAACCGTCCCCGAAAGATGTTCGTGAAAGAGCATGAACAAGCTATCCCGCGCCCGGCAGACATTGGCGGACCTGATCGCCTTCCCGACGGTTTCGTCGGACTCGAACCTGGAGATGATGGTCTACCTGGCGAACCGCCTCAGCGATCTCGGCGCCAGAACTGACCTTTTCCACGACGAGACGGGGCACAAGGCCAACCTCTTCGCCACGCTCGGACCAGAGCGCGACGGCGGCGTGGTGCTGTCGGGCCATTCCGACGTGGTGCCCGCCGTGGCCGAGGACTGGGGCTCGGACCCCTTCGAGATGGTCGAGCGCGAGGGGCGCCTTTACGGGCGCGGCGCCTGCGACATGAAGGGCTTCATCGCCGCCGCGCTGACGGCGGCGGAGAGCATCGATGCGGGCGCCCTCGGCCGCCCGGTGCATTTCGCCTTCACCTACGACGAGGAGGTGGGCTGCCTCGGCGCGCAGGCGCTGGTGGAAGAGCTGGCGCGGCGCGAGTTCCGACCCGCAACGGCGATCATCGGCGAACCCACCTCCATGCGGATCGTCGAGGGCCACAAGGGCTGCTGCGAGTACACGACCCATTTCCAGGGCTGCGCCGGGCACGGCTCGCAGCCGGAACGCGGCGTCAACGCGGCGGAATACGCCGCCGCCTACGTGGGCCGGCTGCTGCAGCTGCGCCGCGAACTCATGGCGCGCGCCCCCGAGGAAAGCCCGTTCGACCCGCCCTGGAGCACGGTCAACGTGGGCCGGATCGAGGGCGGCGTGGCGCATAACGTGATCGCGGCGCACGCCCATGTCGAATGGGAGACCCGGCCCGTCAGCGCGGACGACCGGACCTTCGTGAAGGAGACCATGGCCGCCTATGTCGAGGAGGAGCTCCTGCCGGCGATGCGGGCGGTCTGGCCCGGAGCGGACATCTCCACCCAGACCATCGGCGAGGTGGAGGGGCTCGTGCCCATGAGCGACAACGCTGCGCGGCGGCTCGTCGCCGAGCTCACCGGCGCCAACGGGGCCGAGGTGGTGTCCTTCGGCACGGAGGCCGGGCTCTTCCAGCGGCTCGGGCTCGCGGCGGTGGTCTGCGGGCCGGGCAGCATCGAGCAGGCGCACAAGCCGGACGAATACGTGAGCCTCGACCAGCTTTCGGCCTGCCTCGACATGCTGGAGCGGCTCGGCGCGCGCCTCGCGGCATGAGCGAGGCGATGTCGGACGCCGCCGCCCGCCTCGCCCGGCTGCACGCGACGCTTCGCGAACGCATCTGCCTTCTCGACTACCCGCCCGGGGCGAAGCTCTCGGAAGAGGCGCTCGCCGCCGAACACGGCACCTCGCGCACGCCGCTCCGCCGCGCGCTGGCACGGCTCGAGGAAGAGGGCCTCGTCCGGTCGGTTCACGGCGTCGGCACGCTGGTCACCGACGTGGACATTTCCGAGATGGGCCAGACCTACGCGCTGCGGCTGGAACTCGCGCAGCTCGCCGGCACGCTCGATCCCGCGCCGGTCACGCGCGAGACGCTCGCCGAGCTCGACCGCCTCGTCGCCGCGGGCGACCGGCTGGCCGACCGGCCCGACCCGCGCGGCTTCGCGCGGCTCAACATGGCATTCTTCGCCTTCGGCCTGTCGCTCACGCGGAACGAGCCGCTGCGCGAGATCTCCGAGCGGCTCTACTACCGGACGGCGCGGATCTGGCTCCAGTCCATCCCGCGCATGGATCTCGGCGCCGAGATCGCCCATTTCCGGGCCGAGATGGCGGAAACGGCGGAGGCGCTTCGCGTCGGCGACCTGCAGGCCGCCGCGCTGATCCGGCGCGCGCATCTCTCCATGAGCTTCGCGCGGCTCAGCCGCTTCTGACCGCGGCCGTTCCCGGGGGTTGCGCGCGGGCGCGGAGCGTATGAAACGGGGGGACGCGCCGCGCCCGCGCGGCATCCTGGGCAGAAGAAGGACAGGGCGTGTCCGGCCTCCACCTCTCGCATCTCGCGCTGTCGCATTTCCGCTCGCACCGGCGTGCGGAAATGGACGCGGACGGGCGGCCGATCGCGATCTTCGGGCCGAACGGCGCGGGCAAGACGAACCTGCTCGAGGCGGTCTCGCTCTTCTCGCCGGGCCGTGGGCTCCGCCGCGCGGCGGCGGCGGACATGGCGCGCAGGCCCGAGGCGCTGGGCTGGAAGGTCGCCGGGCGGCTCGAGAGCTTCGGAATGCGCCACGAGGTCGAGATGCGCTGCGAGGCCGGCGGCCCGCGCGAGCTCAGGATCGACGGCAAGGCGGCGCCGCAGGTGGCGCTCGGGCGTCTCGCGCGGGTGCTCTGGCTCGTCCCCGCGATGGACCGTCTCTGGATCGAGGGCGCGGAGGGGCGGCGGCGCTTCCTCGATTGATTTTAACGCATCAAAAAGCTATGATCCAGACGGCGAAATCAGAAGCTAT
>CAZPCU010000046.1:1669-2166 GCA_964585075.1 uncultured Rhodobacterales bacterium | reverse complement strand
CGAGAAGGCGATGCGCGAGCGCAACCGCCTGCTCAAGGAACAGCTCCGCGACGCGAGCTGGTACGCCGCGCTCGAGGCGCAGATGGCCCGGGCGGGGGCGGCGATCGCGGCGGCGCGGCGGGCCGCCGTCGGGCGGGTGGCGGCGGCGCAGGAGGCGGCAGAGACGGCCTTCCCCGCCGCCGATCTGGCCGTGGTCTACCCCGAAGGCGAGATGCCGGAGGACGAGGAGGCGCTCGCCGAAGCCTTCGCCCGCGGCCGGCCGCGCGACATGCAGGCCGGCCGCACCCTCGCCGGCCCGCACCGGGCGGACCTTTCGGCGACTTACGCGGCGAAATCGATGCCGGCCGCGGAGTGCTCCACGGGCGAGCAGAAGGCGCTTCTGATCTCCCTCGTCCTCGCCAACGCCCGCGCGCTTGCCGAGGAGCTCCGCGCGCCGCCCATCCTGCTGCTCGACGAGGTGGCGGCGCATCTGGACTCGGGCCGCCGCGCGGCGCTTT
>CAZPCU010000046.1:0-1659 GCA_964585075.1 uncultured Rhodobacterales bacterium | reverse complement strand
GCCGAGATCTGCGCCCTCGGCGCGCAGGCCTGGATGACGGGCACGGGCCCGGAACTCTTCGAGGCGCTGGGCGATAGGGCGCAACGGATCGAGGTGACGGAGGAGGCCGGGGAAAGCCGCTTGCGCGCGCTCTGAGGCCGCGTAGTCTCGCGCGGGCTCGGGAGCCTTACGCATGACCGTCACCCCCGCCGACCTCGCGCTCTACACGGCCGCCGTCTTCGTGCTCTTCATGACGCCGGGGCCGGTCTGGATGGCGCTCACCGCGCGCACGCTCGCAGGCGGGGTTCAGGCGGCCTGGCCGCTCGCCGCGGGCGTGGTCATAGGCGACGCGCTCTGGTCGCTGCTGGCACTCCTCGGGCTCGCTTGGATCGTCTCCACCTACGGCGCGGCGATGACGGTGCTCCGCTGGGTCGCCGCGGCGGTCTTCATATGGCTCGGGATCACGGTGATCCGCCACGCCGACCGGACGATCGGCTCCGACAGCCGCCTGACACGGCCGGGAATGTGGGCGGGCTTCCTGGCCGGGCTCGCGGCCATCCTGGGCAACCCGAAGGCGATCCTGTTCTACATGGGGATGCTCCCGGGCTTCTTCGACCTGTCCGCGGTGCGCGCGCCCGACATCGCCGCGATCGTGTTCATCTCCATGGCGGTGCCCTTCGTCTGCAACCTCGGCTTCGCCCTTCTCGTGGACCGCGCCAAGCGCCGGCTGACCTCGCCCGCGGCGCTGCGCCGCACGAACCTCGTGGCCGGCGGGCTGCTCGTCGCCGTGGGCCTCGCCATCCCGTTCACCTGAGCGGATCGGCGGCGCGCGTGTCGCGCGCGTGACAATCCGGCCGCGAGGGCCTATAACCCGCGGACAAAACAAGAGGTTCGCAGGCATGGCCGCAAACGCTGGGGCGCCACAGGAATACGGCGCAGAATCCATCAAGGTTCTCAAGGGCTTGGAGGCCGTGCGCAAGCGGCCCGGCATGTATATCGGCGACACCGATGACGGCTCTGGCCTGCATCACATGGTCTACGAGGTCGTCGACAACGCCATCGACGAGGCGCTGGCGGGCCATGCCGACATCGTGAACGTCACGATTCACACCGATTCCAGCGTCTCGGTCAGCGATAACGGCCGCGGCATACCGGTAGAGATGCACGAGGAGGAAGGCGTTTCCGCGGCCGAGGTCATCATGACCCAGCTGCACGCGGGCGGCAAGTTCGACAGCAACTCCTACAAGGTCTCCGGCGGCCTGCACGGCGTCGGCGTCTCGGTCGTGAACGCGCTGTCCGAATGGCTGGAACTGCGCATCTGGCGAAATGGCAAGGAACATTACGCCCGCTTCGAGGGCGGCGAGACGGTGGAGCATTTGCGCGTCGTGGGCGATGCGGACGGCAGGCGCGGCACCGAGGTGCGCTTTCTCGCTTCCACCAAGACCTTCTCCAACCTCGACTACAGTTTCGAAACGCTGGAAAAGCGCCTGCGCGAACTTGCCTTCCTCAATTCCGGCGTGCGCATACGTCTCAGCGACGAACGCCACGGCGAGCCGCGGGTTTCTGACCTGTGTTACGAGGGCGGCGTGCGCGAATTCGTCAAGTATCTCGACCGGCACAAGACGCCGATGCTGCCCGAACCGATTTTCGTGACCGGCGAGCGCGACGATATCGGGGTCG
>CAZPCU010000045.1:0-10316 GCA_964585075.1 uncultured Rhodobacterales bacterium | reverse complement strand
GTCGAGCTCGGCGAGGATCTGGTTGAGCGTCTGCTCCCGCTCGTCGTGGCCGCCGCCGAGCCCGGCGCCGCGCCGCCGCCCGATCGAGTCGAGCTCGTCGATGAAGATGACGGCCGGCGCGGCTGCGCGGGCGGCCTCGAACATCTTGCGCACGCGCCCCGCGCCGACCCCCACGAAGACCTCGACGAATTCCGAGCCGGAGGTCGAGAAGAACGGCACGTCGGCCTCGCCGGCCAGCGCCTTGGCGAGAAGCGTCTTGCCGGTGCCGGGCGGCCCCATCAGCAACACCCCGTGGGGCACCTCCGCGCCCACCTTCCGGAATCGCTCGGGCTCGCGCAGGAACTCCACGAGCTCCGCGACCTCCTTCTTGGCCTGGTCCTGGCCGGCCACGTCGTCGAAGGCGATGCGCGTGCGCGTCTGGACGGGGCGCGCGTAGCGGCCGGAAAACAGCCCCCCGAAGGCCCGGCCGTCCGGGCCGCCGATCTGGCCGATCATCCGGCGCTGCAGGAAGAAGAACAGCGCGAGGATCGCGATCCAGGGCAGGAAATAGGCGAAGAGCGAGACGCCCCGGGGTTCCTGCCCGGTGATTCTCACGTCCTGCGACTCGAGCAGGGGCAGAAGCTCGGGATCGTCGAGGTTGGGCAGGGCGGCGCGAAGCCTGCGCTCCCCGCCCCCCTCGGCCGGAAGGGTGACCATGATGGCGTGCTCCTCGAGCGTGGCCTCCTGCACCTCTCCGGCGCGGATCAGGGCCTTCACCTCGCTGTAGGCGGTTTCCTCGGCATCGCCCGGCGACTGGAAGAACGCGAGCGCGATCAGGGCCGCCAGGGCGAAGAGCCAGGGCAGCAGCGCGGTCCAGGACCCCGGCGGCGTGCCGCCGGGCTCGGGTCCAGTCGCCCCCGGCGGGCGACGGTCAGGTCTTCTGTCCGGAGGCTGGGCCAAGGCGCGGTCCTCCCTCGGCCGCAGTACTGTCACGGTCAGGATCGGAGCGGCGTTGACGCAGGTCAATCCCGCCCTGGGTCACACCGCGTCGTCGTGCCTGCTGCCGGCGCTCACGCCATCGGCGCGGCGGGGGACCGCGTCACGCCCTGGCATCCAGGGCCCCTCTTCCGGGGGCGGAAGCTCCGCGCGGTGCCGGCGATAGAGTTCCACGATCGCGTGCTGGACCTCCCCGGAATAGGGGGCCGGATCGGGAAACCCGAGATCCGCTGCCCCGGCGACGCGCCCGAAGCCCGCCGCGCGCGCGCCTTCTTGGCGTTCGTCCCAGGCCGTCAGCATTTCGAGTTTCTTCGGCGGTGCGAGCTCGGCATCGGCCAGAACGGCTTCCACGGAGTTCAGCCGCTCATGAGTCGGTTCTCCGTGCCTGCGCTTCGCGCCGCTGTCGGGGGCGTTGGTGCTCATGATGACATGACGCTCTTCCGTTTGTCCTGGGGCCGAGCGTAGCCGCCACGCGCCGGCGCGCGCCTTGACGGGCGTCAATGCCCGCCGACGGCGGGCAGGGTCCCGGCTGCGCCCCCGGCGCGTCAGCGGGACATCGTCAGGGAGCGGCGGAACAGCGCGAGGCTGGCGACCAGGGAGGCGAAGCCCAGCCCGAGTATGACGAGGAGTTCCGGCCAGACGATATCCACGCCGGCGCCGCGGAAGACGACATCCTTCGCGAAGCTCAGATAATGGCGCGAAGGCAGGAACCAGGTGACGTCCTGCACCCAGCCCGGCTGGCTCTCGACCGGGGCCTTGCCGCCGGAAAGCATCATCATGGGCACGAAGACCACGAGCATCAGGAGGGCGAACTGTGCGGTGGACCGCGCCAGGGTTCCGAGGAAGACGCCGATGGCGGAGGCCGCGGCGAGGTAGAGTGCCGTCCCGGCCAGGAAAAGGGAGACCGACCCGGCGATCGGAACGTCGAGGATGCCGCGCACCACGACGGCGAGCGAGAGCGCGAAGGCCACGAAGACGACGGCCCCGTTCGCGAGAATCTTGGCCAGCGCGATCTGCAGCGGGCCGAGGGGCATGACCATCAGATGCTCGATGGTGCCCTGTTCGCGTTCCCTGAGCATCGCGGCCCCGGTGAGCGCGATCGCCAGGAGCGAGAGCATGTCCAGAAGCGCCGTGACGCTGTGGAACCACGCGGTCTCCCCGTTCGGGTTGAAGGCGCGGCGGGTCTCCAGCCGGACGAGGGGCGGCTCGCTCTCGTCGGTCCGGGCGAGCACGGCGGCGGATTCCCGCGCGAGGATTCGCTCGATGTAGCTCGCTCCGAGCGGCGCCTGCGTCACCGCCGTCGCGTCGATCAGGATCTGGACGGCCGGGCGAAGCCCGCTGCGCGCGTCGGCCTCGAAATCCTGCGGGAAGAAGAGCGCGAAGGTGAAGCGCCCCTCGTCGATCGCGCCGAGAACCTCTGGGGCGGCGACCGGCCGCGGTTCCTGGAATTGCGGCGGAAGCAGCGCGGCGACCAGGTGCCGCGAGAGCGCGGAGCGATCCTCGTCCACCACGGCGACGGCAGCGTTCTTCACGGTCTCGCCCATCCCGGTGGCCTGAATCAGGATCGTGGGGAAGAAGGACCAGACGATGAGCACGACCATGATCGTGTCGCTGAAGACGCTCTTCACCTCCTTCGCCGCGAGCCAGAGGATGTTGGCCAGCCACCCCATCGCTCAACGCTCCTGCCGGGAGAGCAGAAGCACCGCCGCCGCCGTCAGGACGGGGCCGAAGGCCGCGAGCGTCAGCACGTCCGGCCAGAGCGCGGCGAAGCCGAGCCCCTTCGTGAAGGCGCCGACGCTCACGTCGAGGTAGTAGGTCGTGGGCCAGAGCGCCCCCATCACGCGCGCCGGTCCCGTGAGAGAGGAGACCGGCTCCAGAAGCCCCGAGAACTCCACGCTCGGCACGATGGACAGGATCGAGGTCGCGAAGACTGCGGCGACCTGCGTCCGCGCGATCCGCGACACGAGCAGCCCGAAGCCCGTCGCCGCGACCGCGTAGACGACGGCGCCCGCGGCGAGGGCGCCGAGGCTGCCTTTCAGCGGCACGCCGAGAAGCCAGATCACCTCGGCCGTCAGCACGGCGAAGATCACGAGCGCCACGACGATGTAGACGAGCTGCTTGCCGATCAGGAACTCGGCCCGCGTTCCGGGGGTGACGTAGAAATTGGTGATCGTCCCGAGCTCGCGCTCGCGCGCGACGCTCACGGCCATGAGCACGGCAGGGAACAGCAGCAGCGTGAGCGCGGGCAGCGACGGCCCCATCGCGTAGATGCTCTCGAAGCTCGGGTTGTAGAGGTAGCGGGGCTCCAGCTCGATCGGCGCGCCCGCGGCCGGCCGGCCCGACTCCTCCGCCATCCGGGCGAGGTAGTGACGATGGGCGCCCTGGACGTAGCTTTCGACGAGCCCCGCGTTCTGCGTGTCGGCCCCGTCGATCAGCGCCGCGATCTCCGGCGCCTCGCCCTGCCTGAGCGCCCGCCCGAAGCCGGGCGGTATGCGAAGCGCGAGCCTGATCTCGCCCGACTGGAGCGCACGCTGCAGCTCCTTTTCGCTGGTCAGCTCACCCACCTGCTCGAAATAGCGGGACCCGGCGAGCTCCGCGATGTAGGCGCGGCTTTCGGGGCTGCGGTCGCGATCCAGCGCGGCGAAGGAGATTTCATCGACGTCCTGCGAGATGCCGACGGCCATGACGAGAAGCAAGACGGCGCTGCCCAGGAAGGCGAAGGCGAGCCTGACCGGGTCGCGAAGCACCTCGCGCGTCTCGCGGACGGTGTAGGCCAGGAGCCGGCGCAGGCTGAAGCGTGGGCTCGCGCCGTCCGGGACTTCCGCGGCGATGTCGGCGGGCGGCGCGGCGTCCTCTTCGCCGGCGCCGGTCGCGTCGTGGATGAGCGTGACGAAAGCCTCCTCGAGCGTCTCGGCACCGGCCTCCTCGACGATGGTGGCCGGC
Organism: uncultured Rhodobacterales bacterium; assembly: GCA_964585075.1. Taxonomy (GTDB): domain Bacteria; phylum Pseudomonadota; class Alphaproteobacteria; order Rhodobacterales; family Rhodobacteraceae; genus Rhodosalinus. Next base: position 6,398 of record CAZPCU010000045.1, on the reverse strand, counting down.
GCGTCCGTCGCCAGCACGCGCCCGTCATGCATCAGCGCGATGCGGTCGCAGCGCATGGCCTCGTTCATGAAATGCGTGGAGATGAAGATCGTCACGCCCTCCTCGCGCGACAGCTCGCCGAGAATCTTCCAGAAATCGTCCCGCGCGGACGGGTCCACGCCCGAGGTGGGCTCGTCGAGGATCAGCGTCTCGGGACGGTGGATCACGGCGACCGCGAGCGAGAGCCGCTGGCGCAGGCCGAGCGGCAGCGCGCCGGCGCGGGCGTCCCTGCGCCCTTCGAGGCCGAACCGGGGGACGAGCGCCTCGATCCGCTCCCGCGCCTCGTCGCGCGTCATTCCGAAGAGATGCGCGTGCAGGCGCAGGTTCTCGCCGACCGTGAGTTCGCGGTAGAGCGAGAAGTCCTGCGACATGTAGCCGACCCGCCGGCGGTTCTCGCGGCTGTGTCCGTCCACCTGCTTTCCGAAGAGCCAGGCGCGGCCCTCGGTGGGCGCAAGAAGGCCCGTGAGCATCTTCATGGTCGTCGTCTTGCCCGAGCCGTTGGAGCCCACGAACCCGAAGATCTCGCCCCTCTCGATCCGGAGGTCCACCGACTCGACGGCGGTGAAGCTGCCGAAGCGCCGCGTGAGCCCCTCGGCTTCGATCGCCGCCTCGCCGTCGCTTTCGGGCCGCGGCGGGATCTCCGGCCGTCCGGCCCCGCCGCCCTGCACCAGCGCGCGGAAGGCGTCCTCGACACGCGCCTCGCCCGTGCGCTCCATCAGCTCGTCCGGGGTGCCGGCGGCCACGACCCGGCCCTCGTTCATGGCGACCAGCCGATCGAAGCGGGCCGCCTCTTCCATGTAGGCCGTGGAAACCAGCACGCTCATGCCCGGCCGGTCCTCGCGCAACGCGCCGATCAGTTCCCAGAACTGGCGGCGCGACAACGGGTCGATGCCCGTGGTCGGTTCGTCCAGCAGGAGGAGGTCGGGGGAATGGATCAGCGCGGCGCACAGGCCGAGCTTCTGTTTCATGCCGCCCGAGAGGCGCCGCGCCAGGCGATCGCGGAACGGGCCGAGACCCGTGGCCTCGGTCAGCCGGGCGATACGCCGCTGGCGCGCACCGCCGTCGAGGCCGAAGAGACGGCCGAAGAACTCGAGATTCTCGGCCACGCTCAGGTCTCCGTAGAGATTGCGGCCGAGCCCCTGCGGCAGGAAGGCGAGGCGCCGGCCAGCCCGCGCCCGGGCGCGGGGATCGGACATGTCCGCCCCGAGCGTCTCCACCCGGCCCTCCTGGATCGCCTTGGCGCCGGCCACCAGGGCCATCACGGTGGACTTGCCGACCCCGTCCGGCCCGATGAGCCCGACCATCCGGCCCGCCGGCAGCTCCAGGCCGACTCCGTCGAGCGCCAGCACGCCGCCGTAGCGGTGGCTCACGGCGTCGAGCCGGGCCGCGCATTCCGCAGCCCCGTTCAAGACGCCCGCCTCATTCCCCGCCGCGCTCCGGGCGGCCTGCCGCGGCCTCTTCCGCGGCCAGCCATTCCGGCCAGTCGGCGCGCGCCGTCCCGTCCGGGTCGCGCAGGCGCACGTAGGCCACGCCCCGGACGCCGGTCTTCACCTGCTCCACGTGCCGGGCGACGAGCGCCTCGGGCACGCGCACGCGAATGCGGAACATGAGGCTCTCGCGGGCCTCGCTGGTTTCCACCTCCTTCGGCGTGAACTGCGCCTGGGGCGAAACGAAGGAGACGCGGGCCGGGATCGGCGTCTCGGGCAGGACGTCGAGAACGATGCGCGCCTCGTCGCCGATCTCGACCCGCGGCGCCTCTCCGGCGGGCAGGAAGAATTCCATGTAGACGTCGTCGAGCGCGAGCAGCGTGACGACCTTGCCTCCGCTGCCCAGCACCTCGCCCGGCTCGGCCAGGCGGTAGAGGACGCGCGCTCGGACCGGCGCGGCGAGCGTGCCGTCCTCGATGCGCGTGCGGATTTCCTCGGCGAGCGCCTCCTCGGCTTCCACGCTCTTGCGCTTGGCCTCGTGCAGCGCCTTGGCTTCCCTGAGCTCCGCCGCGGCGACCTCCGCCTCGGTGCGGCGGATGTCGAGCTCCTCGTTCGACATCACGTCCCGCGCATTGAGCTTCTCCGCGCGGCGCTCCTCTTCCCGCGCGAGTTGCAGCCGCGCCTCCGCCCGGGCGACGGAGGCCTCGGCGGCCGCCACCGCCGCCTCGGCGCTCGCCCGGGCTGCCTCGGCGCGGTGAAGCTGCGCCTCGAGTTCGGCCGTCCGGATGAGCGCCAGGACATCCCCCTCCGCGACGAGCGCGCCCTCCGCGACGCGGATTTCGGCGACACGTCCGGCGATCTTGGTGGCGACGTCGATCCGGTCGGCCTCGATCCGGCCGTTGCCGGACGCGATGCCCGGGGGAGGCCCGTCAGCTTCGAAAAGGGAAGCGTTGCGAAGGAGGTAGGCGCCGCCCGCCGCAGCGGCGAGCACGATCACGAGCGCCCAGATCTGCCATGTTCTCATCTGCGGGATCTTTCCGTGGCCCTGAGACTCAGCGCCCCGGATACCGCCGCCGCCCGCGCCCGGCATTGACGCCGATCAGTCGAGAGACGCGACGGCGCGCGCGGGGGCCCGCCTTCGCGAAGGGGCGCTCATCGGTTCCGGCACGGTTCACTGCGCCGGCCGTCGGCAGGCGCAGCCATCCGATTGACCGGCGTTAACGACACTGCGCCGCGCCGCTGCGCACATGCACGAGGCGCCCTCGAAAGGGCTGCCGGGTCGATCGTCGCATCGAGCGCGGGGACGAAATGCCATTCGGTGAGGGAATCGAAACCGCGTCCCGCCGCCCCGTTCTCGCATGCGCAGCGGCCCGATGCACCGAAGCCAGGGAGAACGCGACATGGAACGCTTGAACGGAAAAGTCTGCCTCGTCACCGGCGGCGCGCACGGGATCGGCCACGCGACCAGCGCCCGGCTCGCCCGGGAAGGCGCCTTCGTGGCCGTGACCGATCTGGACGAGGATGACGGCAAGGTGGTGGTCGACGACATCGTGGCGAACGGCGGCGTCGCCGAGTTCTGGCATCTCGACGTCACCGACGAGCGGGAGATCGAGACGGTCTTCGGCGAGGTCGAGGCGAAATGGGGCCGCCTCGACGTGCTCGTCAACAACGCCGGGATCGCCGGGCCCGACAAGCCCACGGACGAGCTCTCGAAGGAGGACTGGCAAAAGGTGCTGGAGGTGAACGTCACCGGCGTCTTCCTCTGCACGAAGGCGGCGGTGCCACTGATGCGCAGCTCCGGAGACGGGGGAAGCATCGTCAACCTTTCGTCGATCTACGGCATCGTGGGCGCGCCGGACGTGCCGCCCTACCACGCCTCCAAGGGCGCGGTCCGCCAGATGAGCAAGACCGACGCGATCCTCTACGCCAAGGAGGGCATCCGGGTGAACTCGGTGCATCCCGGTTTCATCTGGACCTCCATGGTCAAGGGTCTCGCCGAAAGGTCCGGGGAGGGCGTCAACGAGTTCCGCGCGGCGCTGGCAGACCGCCACCCGGTGGGCCATGTCGGCGAACCCGAGGACATCGCCGCGGGCATCGCCTATCTCGCGTCCGACGACGCCAAATTCGTCACCGGCAGCGAGCTCGTGATCGACGGAGGGTATACCGCGCAGTAGCCCGCGGCTGCGGGTCATGCGCCGCGAAGCGGGGGCGCATGGCCTGCGCGGTGATCGTGGTCTCTGCCGCATGTCGAGGACCGCTGCGCGATCCTTCTCGGCGGGCCCGGCGCATGAAACTCACCTTTCTCGGAACGCACGGCCGGGACGGTCTTTCAAGCCTGCTGCCAAGGGGCTGAGCGCGCGGCCGGCCCGAGCACCCTGCGAACCGGACCGGGGCGTTCAGCCGGCCTGCAGCCAGGTCTCGGCCTCCTCTTCCCGCCCGGCGGGAAAGAAACGGATCTCGGCCTTGCCGAGCGGGGCCGACAGGCCGGTCATCCATTCCTCCAGCCGGGTCTCGCCGACGACGGCGATGCGGTCGAAATCGCCGCGATGCTCGAGAGCCAGGCGCAGCTCGCGCCAGAGCGCCTCGACCTCCGATCCCCGGAAGTCCTCCAGCCTCACCATCGCGCGCAGGGACCCGTCGGCCAGTTCGATCGCGTGGCGCAGCTCGGGCGCCGCGTCCTCCATGTCCTGGTCGGTCAGCCGGCCGGACGCGCGCAGCACGATGACGTTCCTGTTCCGGCCGTGTTCGATGGTCAGCATGTCGCGGCCCTCGCGGTCTGCATCGCCCGGCGGCCCTGCGCCCTGACGCCGGGTCGGACAATGGCTTGCGGCGCTCCGGTCACACGGGGGTCGCGTGCTTCGACGCCGCGACGGATTTCGTTCGCTTGCCGATCTCGTCCAGGCTCTCGTCGGTCGCCTCCATCTCGGCGTTGACGCAGCGGCTCGTGCAGCGCGACCAGAATTCCGCCCATTGCTGCATGTCCTCGACGGCGCGTCCCAGCGATTTCCTTTGCCAGTCGGCGAGGGCCTGCACGGCGACCGAGGGATCGGCACCGGCGCCGTTCATCTTCTGCAAGGCGTCGAGCGCCGATTCCGCCTCTTCATGGCGGCGCGCGAACCAGCCCGTGGAGAAAGATTCGGCCTCCTGCAGCATGCCTTCCTGGGCCTTCCAGAACTGTTCCATCTGCGGGGCCATCGTCGGATACAGCGCGAGCATCGAGCGGACATCGCGGATGACCTCCTCGAGGGACGACATCGATTCCCTGGCCATCTGGGCGGTTCCTTCCTTGTCCGTTGGCTGCCACCCAGCGTGAGCGAGAATGGCGGGTTCTCGCATTAACCTGCGTAAACCCCGCTCGCGCCAGCCTTGCGGGCCCGGCGGCGCCCTGTCTCCCGAAAGCGGCCCGGTCGCCGGAGAGCCCCGCGCCGCCCGACCCGTGGTCGCCATGGCGGCCGCGCGACCGAAGGACAGCGCCGCGTTAACACCCGTCAATGCTTCTCCTGCGCAAGCGGGCGACCTTCTCTCTGGATCGAACGCGCCGAGGCGCTGCGCTGAGGGAGGAAGCCATGTCCGAAACCTCTTCCGAAACGGCCGAGGCAGACCAGCCCGACCAGGAGCCCGATCTCCAGTCGCGCTTTCCGACGGCCTACACCATCCTGTTCCTGCTGATCATTCTCGTGGCCGCGCTCACCTGGATCATCCCGGCCGGCCAGTACGACCGGGAGCTGAACGAGGAGATCGGCCGCGAGGTCGCCGTGCCCGGCACCTTCCAGCAGGTGGAGGCCAATCCGCAGGGCCCGATCGACGTGCTGCTCGCCCCGATCGCGGGCTTCTACGATCCCGACAGCTACACCGCGAACGCCATAGACGTGGCGCTCTTCGTGATTCTCTTGGGCGGCTTCCTCGGCGTCGTCAACGCCACCGGCTCCATCGACACCGGCATGCGATCGGCGATGCGGGCGATGGAAGGGCGGGAGATATGGATGATCCCGATCCTGATGACGCTCTTCGCCATCGGGGGCACGACCTACGGCATGGCCGAGGAGACGCTGGCCTTCTACGCCATCCTCCTGCCGGTGGTGCTGAAGGCGGGCTACGACGCGGTGACCGGAGTCGCGATCATCCTGATCGGCGCGGGGATCGGGGTGCTCGGCTCCACCATCAACCCCTTCGCCACCATCATCGCCTCCGACGCCGCGCAGATCCCCTTCACCAACGGCATCATCCTGCGTTTCGTGATCCTCGTCGGCGGGCTGGCGATCTGCATCGCCTACGTCATGCGCTACGCCGCGCGGGTGAAGGTCGACAAGGATCGGTCGGTCGTCGCCCGGCAATGGCCCGCCCATGAGCGGCATTTCCTCAAGGGCGACGGCGCGGACGCGGGCGACGACGCCCTGAGCGGCACGCAGAAGGTCATCCTCGTCGTCTTCGCGCTCACCTTCATCGCCATGATCTGGGGCGTGTCGAGCCAGGGCTGGTGGATGGCGAAGATGGGGGCGCTCTTCCTCGGCGCCGCCATCCTGATCGGGCTCATCGGCCGGCTCGGTGAAAAGCGTCTCACCGGCGCCTTTCTAGACGGGGCGCGGGACCTGCTCGGCGTCGCGCTGGTGATCGGCCTCGCCCGCGGGATCGTCGTGGTCATGGAGAACGGGCGGATCGCGGACACGATCCTGCACGCCTCGGCCCAGACCCTGGGGGAGCTCTCCAACATCGCGTTCATCTCGACCATGTTCGGCATCGAGGTCGGGATGAGCTTCTTCGTGCCCTCGTCCTCGGGCCTCGCGGTTCTGTCCATGCCCATCCTCGCGCCGCTGGCGGATTTCGCAGGCGTCGGGCGCGAACTCGTGGTCACCGCCTACCAGTCGGCCAACGGGCTCGTGAACCTGATCAACCCGACCTTCGCCGTGGTGATCGGCGGGCTGGCCATCGGGC
>CAZPCU010000044.1:3656-10374 GCA_964585075.1 uncultured Rhodobacterales bacterium | reverse complement strand
CCGCCGCGATCTCCGCGAGCTCCTCGGACGAGAGCACGGAAAGCTGGCGCACGTTCCGGATCTCGGTGCCCTTCGCATGCTGCGCGACCACGCGCGAGCAGGACGGCCGCGTGACGCCGCCATGGCTTTCGCCGGCGATCCCGGCGAAGGTGAGGTCTGCCCGCTCCAAGGGCTCGGCGGCCAGGGCTGCCCCCCGGTCGGCCACCCGGCCGATCCAGGTGACGGTGCCGCAGAACCTCGTGGGCTTCAGCGCGGGCATGGGCGGAACCTCCGTGTCGCACGGGCGGAAGACTGCCGCGCCGGGCGCGCGCGGGCAATCCGAAAGCGGCCCGGTCCGCGGCCTCTGGCCAGCGCGCGGCGCGCTGTCTATCGTGGCGCCGCGGCAGAGGGGAGCATCGCGTCGTGGTCATCGGAACGCTCGCCGACGGGCTGGCCCGCGGGGTCGAAAGCGTCGGCGACAGGATCAGCGAGACCTTCTTCGAGCCCGTCATCCGCCTCGGCGTGACCGGGCTCTCGCGGGCGGGCAAGACGGTGTTCATCACCTCGCTCGTGGCGAACCTCATCGAGCGCGGCCGGATGACCGGCCTCGCCGCCGCCGCCGAAGGCCGGATCGAGGCGGCCTATCTCCAGCCGCAACCGGACGACACGGTGCCCCGCTTCGACTACGAGACGCATCTCGCCGCGCTCACCGCCGCCGAGCCGCACTGGCCGGAGAGCACGCGCTCGGTCAGCGAGCTGCGCCTTTCGCTCAGGGTGCGTCCGACCGGGCTTCTCGGCGGGATTTCCGGGCCGCGAATCGTGCATCTCGACATCGTGGATTACCCGGGCGAGTGGCTCTTGGACCTGACGCTGATGGAACGCTCCTACCGCGACTGGTCCGAAGAGACGCTCGCGCGGCTCGACACGCGGCCGGGCGGCGCGGACTACCTGCGCGCCGCGCAGGCGGCTTCGGGCCGGGCCGAGTGGGAAGAGCCCGACGCCAAGGCGCTGGCCGAGGCCTATAAGACCTATCTCTCGTCTGCGCGGAAAGCCGGCTTCTCGGATCTCTCTCCGGGCCGCTTCCTCATGCCGGGGGACCTGGCGGGATCCCCCGCGCTGACCTTCGCGCCGCTGCCGCCGGAAGCAGCGCCGCCCCGCCGCGGGCTCTGGCGCGAGATGGAGCGGCGCTACGACGCCTACAAGCGCGCGGTCGTCCGCCCCTTCTTCCGCGAGCATTTCGCCCGGATCGACAGGCAGGTGGTGCTCGTGGACGTGCTGGGCGCGATCCATGCCGGCCCCCGCGCGATGGAGGACCTGCGGCGCACCATGGCCGACATCCTCTCGGCCTTCCGGCCCGGCCGGAACGACTTCCTGAGCCAGATCCTGCGCGGCAAGCGGGTAGAGAAGATCCTGTTCGCGGCCACCAAGGCCGACCACATCCACCACACGCAGCACCCGCGCCTCACGGCGATCATCGAGGCGATGATGCGCGAGGCGCGCGAGCGCGCCCATTTCGCCGGCGCCGAGACGTCCGCGCTTTCCATCGCGGCGCTGCGGGCCACCACGGAGGACATGGTGACACACGAGGGGGAGGAGCTTCCCTGCGTGCGCGGCCGCGTCCTCGAGACCGGGCGGCAGGCCGTCTTCTATCCCGGGGCGCTGCCCGAGAACCCCTCGGAGCTTCTCGCGCCGGCACGGGAGGGCCGCGAGACCTGGCTGGAGGCGGATTTCTCGAACATGCGTTTCGCGCCCGCGCCGCTGACGCTGAAGCCCGGAGAGGGGCCACCGCACATTCGGCTGGACCGCGCCGCGCAGATCCTCTTCGGGGACCGGCTGTGAGGCTCGCGCTCGCGCCGGCCCGCCCCCGGGACGCGCGCCCGCTCGCGCGGATCCTGGGCGCCTGGAGCCGGGAGACGCCTTGGATGGAGCAGCCGCTCGGCACGGCGGAGGATCGGCTCGCCCTCTGCCGCCTCATCCGCGAGAGCGACGTGGTCACGCTCAGAACTTGGCGCGGCCCGGTGGCTTTCCTCGCCCGGCGAGGCGAGGAGATCCACGCGCTCTACGTCGCCCCGGAGGCGCGCGGGCAGGGCCTCGGCAAGCGGCTTCTCGACGACGCCAAGGCGCGGGCCGACCGGCTCGCGCTCTGGACGCTGCAGGCCAATGCGGGCGCACGGCGCTTGTATGCCCGCGAGGGCTTTCACGAGACGCGCTTCAGCTTCGGCGAGGGCAACGACGCGCGGCTGCCGGACGTGCGGCTCGTCTGGCAGCGGGAGGAGGCGAGATGACGCGCAAGCGCGGCCCGGTCCTGATCGAGCTCGACGAGGAGGAGGCCCGCGGCGCCTCGCCCGCCGACGCGCCGCCCGTGCCCGACCTCGACGCGCCCGGGGCCGAGGGCCGCGCGATGCAGACGGTGGCGACGCTCGCCGCACGCCGCGGCGGGCGCCTCGCGGCCTGGTTCTGGGGGCTCCTGCTGGCCTTCGTGGCCGCCGCCGTCTCGGTGGCCGCATGGGACTTCGTCACGCGCCTGATCGACCGCGCGCCGGTTCTCGGCTGGGCGCTGGCCGCGGTGGGCGCCGCGATCCTGCTGCTTCTCGCGGCGATCGTCGTCCGCGAGGCGGCGGCCATCGCGCGGCTCGGGCGGATCGACCGCCTGCACCGCGAGGCCGACGCCGCGCTTTCGGGCCAGGATCTCGAGGCCGCGCGGATGGTGCTGAAAAGCCTCGAGGAGCTCTACGCCCGACGCCCCGACACCGAGTGGGCGCGGGCGCGGCTGGGCGAGCGCGAAGCCGAGGTGCTCGACGCCGACGCATTGCTCGGGCTGGCCGAGGCGGAGCTGCTCGCGCCCCTCGACGCCGCGGCGCGGCGCGAGGTGGAGGCGGCGGCCCGGCAGGTGGCCGCCATCACCGCAATCGTGCCGCTCGCGCTCGCCGACGTGGTGGGTGCGCTCACCGCCAACATCCGCATGATTCGCCGCGTGGCCGAGATCTACGGCGGGCGCTCGGGCAGCCTCGGCAGCCTTCGGCTGCTCCGCGCGGTCTTCACCCATCTCGTGGCGACAGGCGCGGTGGCCGTGGGCGACGACATGCTCTCGTCGATCGCCGGGGGCGGTCTCGTGAGCCGGCTTTCGCGGCGCTTCGGCGAGGGCGTGGTCAACGGCGCGCTCACCGCGCGGGTCGGCGTCGCCGCCATGGAGGTCTGCCGCCCCCTGCCCTTCCGGCGGCTTTCGCGGCCCTCGGTCGGGTCGCTCGTGAAGCGCGCGCTCACGGGTCTTTTCGCCTCGGCCCGCTGAAGCGGCTCTTGATCCAACGCAAGGCGACGGGCCGCCTGTGGCGTTTTCACTCGGGCGACACGGGAGAGACGCAGCGGTGGAAGAACACGGCCACAGCCAGCAGGAGATCGAGGCGCGCCTCGCGCGCGGCCCCGAGACGAGCATCCTCCGCGACGTGATCTACGGCGCGATCGACGGCTCGGTGACGACCTTCGCGATCGTGGCCGGGGTCGCGGGGGCCGGGTTGTCGCCCTTCGTCATCGTCGCCCTCGGAATCGCCAACGTGCTCGCCGACGGGTTCTCGATGGCGGTGGGCAACTTCTCGGGCACCAAGGCCGAGGCGGACAACGCCCGCAGGCTTCGCGCCGTGGAGGAGCGCCATCTCCTGACGGATCCCGACGGCGAGCGGCGCGAGCTCCGCCAGATCCTGAGCAACATGGGCCTGGACGGCGACGTCCTCGAGCAGGCCACCGAGGCCATCGCCAGCAACCGCGGCGCCTGGATAGACCTGATGATGGAGCGGGAATACGGTGTGGGCCAACTCGAGCCCTCGCCGCTCCGGGCGGCGCTCGCTACCTTCTTCGCCTTTCTCGGGGCGGGGTTCGTCCCGCTCCTGCCCTTCATCCTCGGCCTCGAGAACGCCTTCAGGCTCTCGGTCTTCATGACGCTTGCGGTGTTCTTCGCGATCGGCGCGTTCAAGTCGCACTGGTCGCTGGCGCCCTGGTGGCGGTCGGGGGCGGAGACGCTGGCGATGGGGGGCGCCGCGGCGGGCATCGCCTACGCCGTCGGCACCCTCTTCAGCATGTGACCGGACTCAGTCGATCTCGACGAGTTCGATGTCGAAGGTCAGGTCCTCCCCCGCGAGCGGGTGGTTCGCGTCCAGAACGACTTCCGCATCGGAGACTTCCGCGACGGTCACCGGCATCACCTGCCCCTGCGGGGTCTGGACCTGGAGACGCGTGCCGACGTCGAGCGGGATGTGCTCGGGGATCTCGGCCCGCGGCACGGACTGGCGCGCGTTGGGATCGGGCTGGCCGTAGGCCTCGTCCGCGGCCACTTCCACCTTCTTCGTGTCGCCGACGCTCATTCCCGGAAGCGCCGCGTCGAGGCCCGGAATGATCTGCCCCGAGCCCACGGTGAACTCGAGCGGCTCGCGCCCTTCGCTCGTGTCGAAGGTGGAGCCGTCGGCCAGACGGCCGGTGTAGTGAATGCGGACGGTGTCGCCCTCTTTGACCTCGGTCATCGGAAATCCATCAATTGTTGGGGAGTCGTGCTTTCGAGGCCGCGTTCGCGTCGCGGGTGCTCGCATGCGTGCATCCATGCTGACGACTCGGCCACGGGATGTAAACCCCGCCCCGGCATTTGGCCCTTTTCCAAGGCGATGCGGCGTGCCAGTCTCCGCCCGCCAGCGGGAGGAAGGAGCATGGCGATCACGACCTGCGTGTTCGACGCCTACGGCACGCTCTTCGACGTGTCCGCCGCCGCCCGCGAGGCCGCGGCGGAGCCGGGACGCGCGGCGCTCGCCGAACGCTGGCCGGCGCTCGCCGAGACGTGGCGGCGCAAGCAGCTCGAATACTCCTGGCTCCGGGCCGTCACCGGCGCGCATGCCGATTTCCGGACCGTGACCGCGGAGGCGCTCGACTGGGCGCTCGAGGCCGAGGGGCTCGACGGCGACGACGCGCTGCGCGCCCGGCTGCTCGCGCTTTACCACGAACTGAGTGCCTACCCCGAGGTGCCCGAGGTGCTGGACGCGCTGAAGGCGGCCGGGCATCGCTGCGCGATCCTGTCCAACGGCAGCCCCGGGATGCTGGCCGGCGCGGTGGAGAGCGCCGGCATCGGCGACAGGCTCGACGCGGTGCTCTCGGTGGAGGAGGTGGGCGTCTTCAAGCCCGCCCGCGCGGTCTACGACCTTGTCGGGAACCATCTCGGCGCGGCGCCGGAAGAGGTGCTTTTCGTGTCCTCGAACGGCTGGGACGCCGCCGCGGCCTCGGGCTACGGCTTCGTCGCCGCCTGGGTGAACCGGGCCGGGGCCCCGATGGAGCGGCTGCCCTGGCGCCCGGCCCATGTGCTCGCCGATCTGACCGGCATCCCCGACCTCGCGGGGGCTGCATGACCGCGCGCTTCACGACCGAGGACGGGCTGACGCTGGCCTATGACGAGGCTGGCGCGGGCCACCCGCTGCTCTGCCTCGCCGGGCTCACCCGGAACATGGAGGATTTCGCGCCCGTCGCCGAACGCTTCGCCGGGCGCGCGCGCGTGATCCGGCTCGACAGCCGGGGCCGGGGCCGGTCGGACTACGACCCGGACTGGCAGAACTACAACATCCTGCGGGAAGGGCAGGATGCGCTCGCCTTGCTCGACCATCTCGGCATCGCCTCGGCGAGCATCCTCGGCACCTCGCGCGGCGGGCTGATCGCGCTCTCGCTCGGGATCGGTCATCCCGAACGCCTTAGCGGCATCATCCTGAACGACATCGGCCCGGTCATCGAGCCGAAGGGGCTGGCCATGATCATGGACTACCTGGGGCGCCGCCCGGCCTACGCCACGATCGAGGAGGCCGCGCGGGCGCTGCCGGAAGCCATGGCGCCGCGCTTCCGCAACGTGCCCGCCGAGACCTGGCGCGCCCACGCGGAACGGCTCTGGACGGAAACGCCCGAGGGGCTCGAGATCCGCTACGACGCGCATTTGCGCGACGCCGTTCTGGAGCAGTCGGCCACCGGGTCGCTGCCCGACCCCTGGACCCTTTTCGACGGTCTCGGCGATATCCCGCTCGGCCTGATCCGGGGCGCGAACTCGGACCTGCTGAGCGCCGAGACCGCCGCGGAGATGCGCCGGCGCAGGCCCGAGATGCTCTTCGCGGACATCCCGGACCGGGGGCACGTCCCCTTCCTCGACGAGCCCGAGGCGGTTCGGCTGATCGAGACCTACCTGGAGCGCGTGGCATGACGCCCGAGCTGGTCGCCGCCGCCGAAAAGCGGCTGCGGGGCGTGGTTCGGCGCACGCCCCTTCTCCACTCCCCCTTCCTCGACGAGATCGCGGGCCGGCGCTTGCTGGTGAAGCCCGAATGCCTCCAGCACACCGGCTCCTTCAAGTTCCGCGGCGCGTGGTCCGCCCTTTCGGCGCTGGAGCCCGAGCCGCGCGCGCGCGGCGTGATCGCCTATTCCAGCGGGAACCACGCGCAGGGCGTGGCGCTGGCCGCACGGATGCACGGGGTGCCGGCGGTGATCGTCATGCCGAAGGACGCGCCGCGCCTCAAGATCGAGAACACCCGCGCGCTCGGCGCCGAGGTGGTGCTCTACGACCGTGCGAATTTCGAGAGCCGCGAGGAGATCGGCGGCCGCCTCGCCGCCGAGCGCGGCCTCACCCTCGTGAAACCCTACGACGATCCGCAGGTGATCGCGGGCCAGGCAAGCGCGGGGCTCGAGATCGCGGCGCAGGCGGCGGAGGAGGGGATCGAGGCGGCCGACGTGC
>CAZPCU010000044.1:0-3646 GCA_964585075.1 uncultured Rhodobacterales bacterium | reverse complement strand
GCTGCGGCGGCGGGGGGCTCTCGGCGGGCGTCGCGGTCGCGCTCGAGATGCGCGCGCCGGGGCTGCGCGTGCGCACCGTGGAGCCCGAGGATTACGACGACACGGCGCGCTCGCTCGCCTCGGGGCGGCGGGAGCGCAACGCGGCCGAAGCCGGCGGGCTCTGCGACGCGATCCTGACGCCCTCGCCCGGCGAACTGACCTTCCCCATCCTCGGGCGCCTCGCGGGGCGCGGCCTCGTGGTGACCGACGAGGAGGCGATGCGCGCGATGGCGCTCGCCGCGACGCGACTCAAGCTGGTGGCGGAGCCGGGCGGCGCGGTGGCGCTGGCCGCCGCGCTCTTCCACCCCGACGAGATCGAGGGGGACGCCGTGATCGTCACCATCTCGGGCGGCAACGCGGATCCCGGGATTCTCGCCCGCGTGCTGGAACGCTTCGGCTGAGGTGCGACGCCCCGGCGCGCATTGACTTGCCCCGGCCGAGCGGCTTTCCTCCGCGCAGGACAGCCGGGGAGGAGGCGCATGCGCACGCAGGTGGCGATCATCGGGGGCGGGCCGTCGGGGCTTCTTCTCTCGCAGCTTCTGCACAGCGCGGGGATCGAGAGCGTCGTGCTCGAACGCCGCTCGCGCGACTACGTGCTCTCGCGCATCCGTGCGGGCGTGCTGGAAACCGGTCTCGTGGACCTGATGCACGAGGCGGGCGTGGGAGACCGGATGGAGCGCGAGGGCTTCGTCCATGACGGCACCCTTCTCGCCAACGGGAACGAGCAGTTCCGGATCGACTTCAAGGCGCTCACGGGCAGGCACGTCATGGTCTACGGCCAGACCGAGGTGACGCGCGACCTCTACGAGGCGCGCGATGCGGCGGGCGGCACCGTGATCCATGAATGCCGGGGCGTGAAGCCCCACGACCTCGACACCGCGGCGCCCTTCGTCACCTACCTCCACGGCGGGCGGATGAACCGGCTCGACTGCGATTTCGTGGCGGGCTGCGACGGCTACCACGGCCCCTCGCGCCAGGAGATCCCGACGACCGAGCGGACCGAATACGAGAAGACCTACCCGTTCGGCTGGCTCGGCGTCCTGTCCGAAACGCCGCCCGTCGCCGACGAACTCATCTACGCCAATTCCGAGCGCGGCTTCGCGCTCTGCTCGATGCGCAACGACAGCCTGTCGCGCTACTATATCCAGTGCGACCTCTCGGACAGCCCGGACGACTGGACCGACGACATGTTCTGGGACGAGCTGAAGCGGCGCATCCCGGAAGAGACCGCCGACCAGCTGGTGACCGGGCCGTCCATCGAGAAGTCGATCGCGCCTCTGCGCAGCTTCGTCTGCGAGCCGATGCGCTGGGGGCGGCTCTTCCTGTGCGGGGACGCGGCGCATATCGTGCCGCCGACCGGCGCGAAGGGGCTCAACACCGCCGCCTCCGACGTGCACTACCTCTTCAACGCGCTGAGGCGCTTCTACCACGACAAGGACGACGAGGGGCTGGAGAGATACTCCGAAACCGCGCTGGCGCGCATCTGGAAGACAGAGCGCTTCAGCTGGTGGTTCAGCTCGCTCATGCACCGCTATCCCGACCAGTCGGGGTTCGACCTGCGCATGCAGCAGGCCGAGCTCGCCTTCCTGCGCGACAACGAGGCCGCGCAGACGGCGATGGCGGAAAGCTACGTGGGGCTGCCCTACTGATGCGCGCGGCGGACGTGAACGGCGTGCGCCTGCACTGGCGCGAGGACGGCGATCCGCAGGGCGCGCCGGTGGTCTTCGCCAATTCGCTGGGCACCGATCTCCGCCTCTGGGACGCGGTTCTGCCGCGCCTGCCCGCGGGGCTTCGGATCATCCGCTACGACAAGCGCGGCCACGGCCTTTCCGAGGCGCCGCCCGCGCCCTACGCGATGGGCCAGCTCGTGAGCGACGCGGAGGCGCTGCTCGATCAACTGGGCGTGCGGGATTGCGTGTTCGTGGGGCTGTCCATCGGCGGGATGATCGCGCAGGGCCTCGCCGTGAAGCGGATGGACCAGATCCGCGCCGTGGTATTGTCGAACACCGCCGCCAAGATCGGCACCAAGGAGATGTGGGAGGACCGCATCGCCACCGTCCGCGCGAAGGGCCTCGAGGGCCTCGCCGACCCGGTGATGGAGCGCTGGTTCTCGGCCGCGTTCCGCGCCACGCCCGAGCTCGCGCTCTGGCGCAACATGCTGGTGCGCCAGCCCGCCGACGGCTACGCCGGCTGCTCGGCGGCGATCTCGGGCACCGATCTCTACACGCCGACGAGCGGGCTGCGCCTGCCCGCCCTCGGCATCGCGGGCGACGCGGACGGCTCGACCCCGCCCGACCTCGTGCGCGAGACGGTGGCGCTCATCCCCGGGGCGGAGTTCCGGCTCATCCGCGGCGCGGGGCACCTGCCCTGCGTCGAGAAACCCGGGGAATATGCCGAGATCCTCACGGAGTTCCTGCGGCGCGTGGGGCATGTCTGACTTCCTGCTGGTCCACGGCTCCTGCCACGGCGCCTGGTGCTGGCGCGACGTGATCCCGGCCCTCGCCGCGCTGGGCCATCAGGCGCGCGCGATCGACCTTCCGGGACACGGGGCGGACACCACGCCGCTGGCGGAGGTCACGCTGGAGGCCTATGCCGACGCGATCCTCGCCGCGCTCGACCGCCCGGTGATCCTGGTCGGCCATTCCATGGCGGGCTTCCCGATCACCGCGGCCGCCGAGAAGGCGCCCGAGAAGATCGCGCATCTCGTCTATCTCTGCGCCTACGCGCCGCGCAGCGGCGTGTCGCTTGTCGAGATGCGCCGCGAGGCGCCGCGCCAGCCGCTTCTTCATGCGCTCGAGAAATCGGCCGACGGGCGGAGCTTCACGGTGCGCCCCGAGGCGGCGGCGGGCGTCTTCTACCAGGACTGCCCCGAGGAGGCGGTGGCCTTTGCCGTCCCGCGGCTCTGCCCGCAGGCCATCGCGCCGCAGGCCACGCCGATCGCGCTGACGGCCCGCTCCGCCAGCCTGCCCAGGAGCTACATCCGCTGCACGGAGGACGGCACCATCCCCTACGAATACCAGGTGACGATGACGGAGGGCTGGCCCGAGGGCAGCGTCGAGGAGATGCCGACCGGCCACTCGCCCTTCTTCGCCGATCCCGAAGGGCTCGCCGCGCGCCTCGCCCGGATCGCGGAGCGCGGGCGATGACGGGGCCGTCCACGCTATACGGGCGGCTCTTCGACGCGGGCGACGGCGCGCGCCTCTTCACCGACGCGGCGGAGCTGCGCGCGATGCTCCTCGTCGAGGGCGCGCTCGCGCAGGTGCAGGGCCGGCTCGGCGTCATTCCCGAGACGGCGGCCACGGCGATCCACCGCGCGTCTCTCGAGGTCACGCTCGACCCGGCGGCGCTGGCCGAGCCGACGCGCCGGAACGGCGTGACCGTGCCGGGACTCGTGGCCGCCTTCCGGGAGGCCATGGGCGCGCCCGAGCACGCGCAATACGTCCACTGGGGGGCGACGAGCCAGGACATCCAGGACACCGCCCTGATGCTCCGGCTGCGGCAGGCCCTGACGCTCGCCGAAACCGCCCTCGCGGAGACGGCGGCCGCGCTCGGGGCGCTCGCCACCGCCGACCCCGGGCTGGCCATCGTCGTTGGCCACGTGGACGCG
>CAZPCU010000043.1:3492-10487 GCA_964585075.1 uncultured Rhodobacterales bacterium | reverse complement strand
GCAGATGCGCCTCGTCGAAGAAGAAGACGAGCCGCGGCTTCTCCGGGTCGCCGACTTCCGGCAGCTCCTCGAAAAGCTCTGAGAGAAGCCAGAGCAGGAAGGTGGCGTAGAGCCGCGGCGCGGCCATCAGCCGGTCCGCGGCGAGAACGGAGATGCGCCCGCGCCCGTCCGGGTCCACGCGCATGAGGTCCGCGAGCGCGAGCGCGGGTTCCCCGAAAATCCCTTCGCCGCCCTGCTCCTCCAGCACGAGGAGCCGGCGCTGGATCGCCCCGACCGAGGCGGGCGAGACGTTGCCGTAGCGCAGCGAAAGCTCGGCCCGGGACTCGCCCACCCAGACGAGCAGCGCCTGGAGATCCTTCAGGTCGAGAAGCGGCAGCCCCTCCTCGTCCGCCAGGCGGAAGGCGATGTTGAGCACGCCCTCCTGCGCCTCCGAGAGGTCGAGCAGGCGGGCGAGCAGGAGCGGCCCCATCTCCGCCACGGTGGTCCGCACGGGATGCCCCTTCTCTCCGAAGAGGTCCCAGAAGGTGACCGGGAAGGCGTCGTACCGGTAGTCGGAGAAGCCGATGCGCCCGGCGCGGGCCATGAATGGCTCGTGCAGCTTCGCCGTCTCCGAGCCGGCCTGCGACAGCCCGGCGAGATCGCCCTTCACGTCCGCGAGGATGACGGGCACGCCGGCCGCCGAGAAGCCCTCGGCCATGATCTGGAGCGTCACCGTCTTGCCCGTGCCCGTGGCCCCGGCCACGAGCCCGTGGCGGTTGGCGTAGGCGAGGTCGAGGTATTGCGGCACGGCATGTTCCGCGCCGCCGCCGCCCATGAAGATGCGCCCCGTCATGGCCCTGCTCCGCCCCCGCTGCCCCGAAATCTGCCGTTTGCGGCCATAGTCTCTTAACCATTCCCTGCCATGGTGGAAAGCGTTCGGAGCCCGCACGTTCCCAGGGCTCCGGCGGACTTCCTCCCTGTCAGACTGGCCGCGCCCCCGGGCGCGGCCTTTTTCCTTTCCGCGGAAGGTTTTCCCGGCCCGGATTGGCTGTTGACGGACGCCCGGTAACTTCGTAGCGTTTCGGCAATGACTAAGTCGGCCAGTCCGACGGGGAGTGACAAGGATGAGAGGGGGCCCAAGGGCCCCCTCTTTCTTTCGCCGGCGACGAGGCGCGGAAATCCGCGAAGGCCGCGCGATTCCGCCGCGATGGCCCCTGACAGTGCCCGGAGGGCGTGCTATGCGCGCCGCGATGGGATCGATGCAACAAGGGGGTCAATTCATGCCCGACTATCTCCGTACCCTGCCCTTGGTGGCGCTTCTGGCGCTGGCCGCGCCGCTCGCCGCACAGGAGACTGCGGACCCAGGCGCCGAGGCCGAGACGGAGCAGCCGGCCGATGAGACGAGCGCAGAGGACGACCCGTCCGCCGACCTGAGCCTCGGCGAAGAGGACACGGGCCAGACCTACCTCCAGGCGACCAACGGCGACTGGGAGGTGCAGTGCGTGCGGACCGACCAGGAGCAGGACCCCTGCAGCATGTATCAGCTTCTCACGGATCCGGGCGGCAACGCCGTGGCCGAGATCAGCATCTTCCGCCTGCCCGAGGGCGGGCGCGCCGACGCGGGCGCCACGGTCGTCGTGCCGCTGGAGACGCTGCTGACCGAGCAGCTCCGCATCGCGGTGGATTCGGGCGAGGCGAAGCGTTACCCGTTCTCCTTCTGCAACCAGATCGGCTGCTACGCGCGGATCGGCTTCACCCCCGCGGAGATCGAGGCGTTCAAGCGGGGCGCCGTGGCGAACCTCGCCATCGTGCCCTTCGCGGCGCCGGACCAGACGGTCAGGCTGGAGATGTCGCTCTCGGGCTTCACGGCGAGCTTCGACGCGCTTCCGGTGGTCCAGCGATAGAGGCGCCGGCCGGGCCCGTCTGGTTGCGGCCGAGCCCGTCCAGCACCGCCTGCGCCGCGCGGAGCCCCGGCGCAGCCCCCCCGCGGCCGAGCCGTTCCATGGTCAGCGCCATGGCCGCGCGCTGCGGGCCCGGATCGTCGAGGACCGCGCCGAGCGCCGCGGCGATGGGGCCGGGCCGGCATTCCGATCCGATGAACTCCGGCACCGCGCGCGTCTCGGAGACGAGGTTCACGAGATTGACCGAGTCGGTCACCAGCATCCGCTGGATGATCGTGCGGGAGATCCAGCCCATGTCGTAGGCCACGACCATCGGCGTGCCGGCCGCCGCGAGTTCGAGCGCCACCGTGCCCGAGGCCGCGAGCGCCGCGTCCGATGCGGTGAAGGCGGCACGCTTCTCGGCGACCGCGTCCGCCCTCGCCCGCGGGTCCAGGAAGATCGGAGCGCCCGGCCAGCCGCGCACCGCCTCTTCCACCATCGCCGCGACCGGCCCCGCCGCGGGCACCACGATCCGGGTGTCGGGGCGTTCGGCCGCGTGCCGCGCCAGCACCTCGGCGAAGAGGGGCGCGAGACGGCCCACCTCGCTCCGCCGCGATCCCGGCAGCACGAGCAACAGCGGCGCCTCCCCGATGCCTTGGCGGTCGCGGAAGGCCGCGGCCTCCTCCGCCGTCGCCTGCGGCTCCGTCACCACCGGGTGGCCCACGAAGTCGCAGCGCATGCCCGCCGCCTCCATGAAGGGCGGCTCGAAGGGAAAGAGCGCGAGCACCTGGTCCACATGGGGCGCCATCTTCGTCGCGCGGCCCGGCCGCCAGGCCCAGACCGTCGGCGCGACGTAATGGACCACGCGGATATCGCTCATCTCCTTCACGAGCTTCGCCACGCGCAGGCTGAACTCGGGCAGGTCGATCGTGACCAGCACGTCGGGCTTCGCGGCGACGACGGCTTCGGCGGTTTCGCGGATGCGGCGCTTCAGCTGGCGGTATTGCGAGAGGATCTCGACGATGCCCATGATCGAGATCTCGTCCATGGGAAAGAGGCTCTCGAGCCCGCGGGCGAGCATCCCCTCCCCGCCCACGCCGTCGAAGCGGACCCCGGGCGCGAGCGTCGATAGGCCGTCCATCAGCGCCGCCCCGAGCCTGTCGCCCGAGGGCTCGCCCGCGGTCAGGAAGACGCGCATCAGGCGCTCCTTTCGCGCACCCAGAGGAAGAGCCCGGCGCGGTCGAGACTCTCCACCACCCTCGGCCGGTCCACCACCAGGACACCGTCGGCCTCGATCACGATGCCGGCGAGGCCCGCGCGCACTGCGCCCTCGGCGGTGGCGGGCCCGATGGTCGGCAGGTCCACCCGCCTGTCCTGGTGGGGCTTCGGCACCTTGTAGAGGATGCCGGCCCGTGCGCCCGGCGGGCGGCCGCCCGGCCCGCCCAGCCAGTCCGCCGCGGCGCCGAGCATGTCGCCCACCATGTCGGCGCCCCAGCTCAGCGGATCGGCGGCCTCGCTGTCCGGCGGCGGCGCGGGCCGGGCGAGCCGGGCGAGCATGGCGTCGGTGCCCTCGGGCCCCTCGCGCGCGATCTCGCGGTCGCCGGCCACGACGCAGGCCTGCCCCACATCGGCCTCGGACATCTCGGCGACGATCCGCGCGCCGAGCCGCGCCTCGGCCTCGGCGCCGGGCGCGGGGCGCGCCCGCGTGGGAACCCCCGCCTCGGGCAGGAGCGAGGGCGCGGCCTCGTGGGCGCCGAGCACGGTGAACCCCTGCCCCTCGAAGATCGCCACCGCGCCCCGGAGCGCGCCGTCGTCGCCGCGCCCGAGCGCCTCCATCATGACGGGCACGAGGGGCATGGTCGCGGCGTCGATGGCGGCGGGATCGACGCTCGGCCGGCGGATCGCGCCGCAGAAGCAGACCCGCTCGACCCCCTTGTCCTTCAGGGTTTTCAGAAGCGTGCCGAGCTGTTCCAGGCGAAAGGTGATGTCCGGCGCGATCCCGTCGGGCGGGAAGCCTTCCAGCGCGCAGACGAGCGGGGGCGCCTCCTGCGCCTCGGCGACGGCCCGGGGCAGCGCCCCCTCTCCGGCGATGAGTGCCAGCATCGCCCTGCCCTCACCCCGGCGTCAGGAAGGAGCGGTCGCTCCCGGCGAGCACGAAATCGACGATCTCGCGCACGTAGTCGCTGACCGTCTCCTCGCCGAGCCGCCGCGCGCGGTCCTGGAACGGGCCCTCGCCCTGCGCCAGCATCTGGAAGGCCGCGCGCAGCGCCGTGATGTCCTCCCGGGGCACGCCGCGCCGCTTCAGCCCGACGAGGTTGAGCCCGTCGAGCCGGCCCCGCGGCGCCTGCACGAGACCGTAGGGGATCACGTCGTTCGTCACCATGGTCACGGCCCCGATGATCGCGCCCTTGCCGATGCGCACCCACTGGTGGACGCCCGAGAGCCCGCCCACGATCACGTCGTCCTCGAGCACGCAATGCCCGGCGAGCGCCGCGTGGTTCACGAGGATCACCCGGTCGCCGATCTGCACGTCGTGGGCGACGTGGCAGCCGGCCATGAAGAGCCCGTCGTCGCCCACGCGCGTCACGCCGCCGCCGCCCTCGGTGCCGGCGTTCACGGTGACGTGCTCGCGGATGCGGTTCCGTTCCCCGATCTCCAGGCGCGTGCGCTCGCCCCTGAACTTCAGGTCCTGCGGGATCTCCCCGATCACGGCGAACGGGAAGATCACCGTTCCGGCGCCGATGCGCGTGTCCCCGGTGACGACGACATGGGACTTGAGCGCCACGTCCTCTGCAAGGCGCACCTCCGGGCCGACATGGCAGAAGGGGCCGATCGTGCAGCCGGCGGCGATCTCCGCTCCCGCTTCCACCACGGCCGAGGGATGGATGTGCGCCTCGGGCGAGACGGCCATCAGCCCGCGCTCCCCTCGAGATCCATCATCGCGGAGAACTCGGCCTCGGCGGCGAGCTCGCCGGACACCTCGGCGCGCCCCTCGAATTTCCAGACCTTGCCGCCGGGCCGGCCGCGCAGGGTGGTCACGCGCATCTCCAGCACGTCGCCGGGCACCACCTTGCGGCGGAACCTGCACTTGTCGATGCCCATGAAGTAGATGAGCATCTCCTTGTCCGCCAGGTCGAGCGCGGTGCCCACCATCACCGCCGCGGTCTGCGCCATCGCCTCGATGATCGTCACGCCAGGCATGATCGGCTGGCCGGGGAAGTGCCCCTGGAAATGGGGCTCGTTCATGGTGACGTTCTTGAGCCCGAGCGCCGAGCGCGTCCCGTCGATCTCCACGACCCGGTCCACCAGCAGGAACGGGTAGCGGTGCGGCAGGATGCGCTGGATCAACTGTATGTCGGCGATCGCGAGCTCGGTCATTCTCTCTCTCCGGAGCGGTGCGCACCTCCCCTAGCAAGGGGGGGCCGCGGCGACAAGCTGGCCTAGTCGCCCGATGTGTCGGGCGCGTCCTCCGCCCGCGGTTCCGGCGTCTCGGCTCCGTCCCCGGAGCGGCCGTCGCCGATCTCGGCGTCGATGCGCGCGATCGCTTCGTCGGTGATGTCGATCACCTCGGCGCTCATGAAGATCGAGCGCCGCTCGATGATGACCGCGGCCCCGGTATCGCGCATCAGCCGCTCCAGGACGGGCTGGGCGGCGGCGAGAAAGGCGCGCCGCGCCTCCTCGCTGCGCACCGCCAGCTCCCGCGCCTTGCCGTCCTGCTCCCGGCGGATGCGCTGGACCTTCTCGTCGAAGGCGTCGGCCAGCGCGCGGAACTCCTCGGGCGGCAGCGTCTCGCGCTGTTCGGTGAGCGCCTGCTCCTCCTCGGTCAGCTCGGCCTCGATCCTGCGGTTCTCGGCGGCGAGTTCCGCGCCAAGCCGATCTAGCTCCTCCGTGATCCGCCGCCCGAAGGCGGACTCCCCGAAGAGCCGTTCGGGTTCCACGGTCAGGATCGGGCTCTGCAGCCGCGCGAGCGGCGGCTGGTCCTGCTGGGCCCCGCCCGAGACGGGAAGCGCCGCGAAACCGGCGATGGCGAACGCGCGCAGGAGCCGGATCAGCCCGAGGCGCATGCGCTCAGAACTGGGTCTGGATGGTGAGATCGAAGCTCAGGGTCTCGTCGAAGGCTTCCTTCTGGACCGGTTCGGAGAAGTTGAACCGCAAGGGCCCGATGGGCGTGTCCCAGAGGATCGAGACCCCGACGACGGAGCGCACCGTGAAATCCTCGTAAAGGACGTCCGGCGAGGTGTTGTCGAGGCCCCAGAGCGAGCCGATGTCGTAGAAGACCCCGCCGGAAATGCCGTATTCCTCGGGCAGGCCCAGCGGGAACTGCGCCTCGAAGCGCGCGACGGCATACTTGTTGCCTCCGAGCGCGTCGTTGGTGGTGTCGGTCACTTCGCGCGGGCCGATGCCGTCGGTGCTGAAGCCGCGCAGCCGGTTCGGGCCGAGGAAGAAGCGATCCGTCACGCGGCTCGATCCCTCGGAATAGCTCAGAACGCCGCCTTCCAGCGAGGCGCGCAGCGTCACCTCCTCGCGCAGCACGCGGGTCTGCGCCACGGCGCGCGCCGTGGTGCGGATGAAGGTGTCGTCGCCGCCGAGCCCCGCGAAATCCTGGCCGAACTCGAGGAGCACGCCGGCGTTCGGATTGAGCCCGGTGCGGCGCGTGTCGTAGCTGTAGGTGTAGCCGATCGAACTCGTGTAGAGCCCGCCGCGTGCGGCTTCGTCCTGGATGATGGGGCCGACGTCGTCCTCGTCTTCGAGCGAGATGTCGGAGTATTCCGTCGTGTAGCGCAGCTGAAGCCGGCCGTTTTCCGATACCGGGAAGGTGAAGCTGGGCTGGAAGCGCCCGATCGTCGTGTCGTAGTCGGCGAGGAAACCGTCCGTCTCCCGATAGGAGAGTTCCAGCCCGAAGCGCAGGTCGCGGCCCAGGAAGGCCGGCTCCGCGAAGGTGAACGAGTATTCCTGGTCCTCCTCCGCCGCGGAGATCTGGAAGCTCAGGCTCTGGCCGCGGCCGAGGAAATTGCGCTCCCGGAAACCGATGGTCGCGCCCACGCCGCCTTCCGTCGAATAGCTCGCGCCGAAGGAGATCGAGCCGGTGGGCTGCTCCTCGACCGTATAGGTCACATCCACCTTGTCGTCCGTTCC
>CAZPCU010000043.1:0-3482 GCA_964585075.1 uncultured Rhodobacterales bacterium | reverse complement strand
GGCTGCTCCTCGACGTTGACGTCGATGATGACCTGGTCCTCGCTGCTGCCCTCCCGGGCCTCCACCTCGGCGTCGGCGAAAAGACCGAGCGCCCGGATGCGCTCGGCGCTCTGGCGGATCTCCCGCGGGTTGAACGGGTCGCCCTCGACCACGCGGAACTGGCGCCGGATCACCCGGTCGAGCGTGGCGGTGTTGCCCTCGATGTCGATCCGTTCGACGAAGACGCGCTCTCCGCGCACCATCGCGAACTCGATGTCGAGGGTGAGGTCGCGGTCGTTCCGGGTGACGCGGGGCTCCACGCGCACGAAGTTCAGCCCTTCGCGCACGGCCAGCCGCTCCAGCCGCGCGATGTCGCGCTCGACGTTGAGCGGCGAGTAGATGGAGCCGGGCCGCGTCCGGATCGCGGCCTGGAAGATGTCCGGGTCCACGTCCGGCAGGTCGGAGCTGGCGCTCAGCTCGCCGAAGCGGAACTGTTGCCCCTCCTCCACGTTGAAGGTGACGAAATAGGCGTCGCGCTCCTCGGAGAGCTCGGCGTTGACCCCCGTCACGCGGAAATCGACGTAGCCGCGCGACTGGTAGAAATCCGTGAGGAGCTGCTGGTCGAACTGGATGCGATCCTCCAGGAAGATGTCCGACCGGATGAAGGCCCGGAGGAGTCCGGCCTGCTTGGTCTCCAGAACCCGGCGCAGCCGGCGGTCCGAGAAGGCCTCGTTGCCGACGATGCCGATGCGCTCGATCTCGACCACGTCGCCCTCGAAGATCTCGAAGACGAGGTCCACGCGGTTGTCGCCGCGCTCGATGAGCTGCGGGCGCACGGTGGCGGCGAGCCGCCCGTCCACGGCGTAGGCTTCCGCGATGCGCGCCGCGTCGCGCTCGGCCTGCGCGGGGCTGAAGACGCGGCGGGTGTTCGATTCCACGACCTGTTCCAGCGTCTCGTCGTCGAGCCGTCGGTTCCCCTCGAAGGCGATGCGGTTGATCGTGGGATACTCGTCCACCACGATCACGAGCTGGTTGCCCCGCGGGATCACCTCGACGCTTTCGAAGAGCCCGGTTTCCAGAAGGCGCCGGTTGGCGGCGTTCAGGTCCGCCGCGCCCAACGCCTCGCCGCGCGGGATGCCCGCGTAGCTCAGGATGGTGCCGGGCTCGATGCGCTGGTTGCCCTCGATCGCGACGGTGGAGAAGCTGTAGGTCTGTGCGCCGGCCGGGAGCGGTGCGACGAGAAGCGCGGCTGCCAGTGTGAGAGGAGCGGCGACGGACGCCTTCAGGGCGGGGATCCTGCTCTTGCCTGCCTTCTTTTCGCCCCTCGCAGCGAACATCCGTGTCACGCTCATGCCGCCACCCGTCCAGACGCCCCTTTTGAGGATCGTGACTATCGGGATTGCCGGGTCTTGTCAAAGCGCGCGGCAGCTTTCCCGCACCCCGGCGCACGGCCGTTGCCGCAAGGGCGCGGCGCCCGTGCCGTGAAGGCTGGGCGCACGCCCGTCCGGCGCGCCGGCGCAGTCAGAGAGTGGCGAGGAACGCGCCCAGCATCAGGCCGAGCAGAATCGCCGCCGGAAACAGCAGGCGATCCCGGTTGAGCTTCAGAAGCAGGCCGAGCCCGTGTGTGCCATCGACGATCGTGTGCATGAGAGACGACCCCTGCATGGTTCTCGCGCAGGGCGTGCTATCTCCCGAATCTGGCGAGATTTTGGCCGATCTGCGGCGGCGGGTGGCGCCGCCGCCGGCCGGGCCTCAGGGGCAGAAGAGATCGTTGGTGAGCGCGAAGCCCATGAGCCCGAGGATCAGCACCAGACCCGCCCCCATCAGCACCTGCAGTGCCTGGTCGCTCGGCGGGCGCCCGGCGACCGCCTCGTAGGCGTAGAAGACCAGGTGGCCGCCGTCGAGAACGGGGATCGGGAAGAGGTTCAGCAGCCCCACCGCCGTCGAGAGCACCGCGATGAACCAGATGAAGGTCACCGCGCCCTGGCTCGCCATCGCGCCCGAGGTCTCGGCGATGCCCACGGGGCCGGAAAGATTGCAGCTCGAGATCGCCCCCGTGATCATGTGCCAGAGGCCGGACAGCGACCCTTCCACGATGTCGCCGGTCTGCACCACGCCCGAGACGAACGCCTCCACCGGGCCGACCATCTGCGTCGCCGGCTCGAAGGCGAGCCCGCCGATGATCCCGATGCGCCAGTGGGTGACGAAGCCGCCGTCGGGCTGGGGCTCGTCCACGCGCTTCGCCGCCAGGGTCATCTCCATCTCCCGGCCGTCCCGCCAGACGGTGAGAGAGAGCGCGCCGCCCTCCGAGCCCTCGACGACCTCCTTGAGTTCCTCGAACGCGACGATCCGATCGCCTTCCACCGCCGTTATGACGTCGCCGGGGCGCAGCCCCGTCTCGAAGGCCGCGGAACGCGGCATCACCTGGGTGACGACGGGCGGATAGGGATAGGGCCCCTCGACGGTCCTCTCCGCCCCGTCCCGCCGCACGCGGTAGTCGATCAGCGCCTCGCGCGGCAGGTTGTCCGAAAAGTCCTCGAAGGTCTCGGGGCTCTCGAAGCTCGGGGGCGGCGTGCCCGCCATGGCGAGGATCTCGTCGCCCTCCTGAAGCTGGCCCGCGGCCGGCAGTTCGCGCATGTCGCCCACGGTGAGCGGCTCCATCGGCGCGCCGCGCAGCATGAAGACGCCGGTGAAGATCAGGATCGAGAGCGCGAAGTTGAAGGCAGGCCCCGCCGCGACGGTGAGTGCGCGCGCCCAGAGCGGCGCGCCGGCCATGGTGTGGCGCTTCTCCTCCTCGCTCATGTGGGCGAGCTTCTCGGGGTCGGTGCCGCTCGCCGCGTTGGCATCGCCCTTGAACTTCACGTAGCCGCCCAGCGGCAGCGCCGCGACCTGCCAGCGCGTGCCGCGACGGTCGGTGCGCGCGAAAAGCGTCGGGCCGAAGCCGAGAGAGAAGACCTCCGCCTCGATGCCGGTCCAGCGGCCGACGATGTAATGGCCGTATTCGTGAATCGCCACGATCACCGACAACGCCACCACGAAGGCCAGAATGGTCCAGAGAAGCCCGCCGAATTGCGGGACGAGTGAGATCAAGTCCACGTGTAGCCCCTATGCCGCTCGTTCCGTCATGACCGCCTCGGCCTCTTCCCGGGCGAGATGGTCCGCCTCGAGCACCTTATCAAGTTCGATCGCGGCGTCATTGTGGCCAAGCCTCGGAGAAAGCCGGTCGAGAACCTCCTCGACCACCTCGGCCATCTGGGTGAATCCGATCCGCCCCGCGATGAAGCCGTCGAGCGCGGATTCCTTGGCCGCGTTGAAGGCCGCGCCGGCAAGCCCGCCCGCCGCCATCACCTCCCGCGCGAGCCGAAGCGCGGGGTAGCGCGCGGGATCCGGGGCGCGGAAGGTCAGTTGCCCGATCGCCGCGAGGTCGAGCCGCGCCACCGGCAGCGCCCGCCGCTCGGGCCAGTTGAGCGCGTATCCGATCGCGTGGCGCATGTCGGGCGGGC
>CAZPCU010000042.1:0-10641 GCA_964585075.1 uncultured Rhodobacterales bacterium | reverse complement strand
GATCGTGCCGATGTTCACGTGCGGCTTCGACCGTTCGAACTACTCTTTTGCCATAGTCCTGAGGCGCCTCGCGGTTGGGGGGTCGGAGCCGACCCGGGTTTGCATCGCGCGCCCATCTATTGGCTGCGCACGGGAAAATCAAGCGCCTGTTCGGGCGGGTTCGCGTCAGCGCCCGGCAGGCGCCCCGGGAGCGGTGGGCGGTGCCTCCGGAGCGCCCTCCGACATGCCTGTGACCTGCCCCGCCACGCCGCCGAACCAGCCCTCCTCCCGGTGGCGGCGGACGAGCTCGCGCTCGAGCTGCTTGGCCGCCGAGACCGAGAGGTTCCGGAGCTGTTCGTCCTTGCTGTTGCTGAGCCCCGATCCGAGCAGAAGCGACTCCCCGGTGGGCGCCTCGGTGACGGTGACCCGGAACGGCTCCTCGTTCAGCTTCTCCCCCGTCGCGTCGTCCCAGACGGTCACGCTGACGATGAGCGCCGAGTTCGGCGAGAACACGATGGGCACGCCCGGAAGGGCCAGGACGTAGCCGTCCACGGTGACAGCGAAATGATAGAACCGCTCGCCCTCGTAGCGGCGGAAGCGTTCCTCGATGGCGGCGTCGAGCCCGGTCTCCCACGCCTCGCGGCTCGCCGTGCGGGAGGCGGGGCCGATCACCGGATCGCGCGCGAGGACGACGCTGTGCCCGAGGCGGAAATCGCCGAGCGGCACGGGCGGCTCGTCGAGATCGGCAGTGGTCCCGCAGGCGGCGACGAGCGCGGCGAGGGCGAAGGGAACGAGACGTCTGGGCATGCGGAACCTCCGGCACAGCGCCGACCCCGGATAGCCCAGCGCATCCGGGCATGCAATCGACGCCCGGCTTTGCCTGCCGCCCGGGCGCGCCTATCTCCCGGCTGAAGGGTGCCGGGAGGCGGTGTTGGCCCATCTTCGATCCGACGCGAGCGATCTGCCCGTGCGCGTGCCGCTCGGCACGCGCCCGCTCGGACTGTTCGGGAGCCTCCGGGCGGCGCGGCGGAACATCGTGGAGATCATCCCCGAGATCGCCACCCGGCAGCCGGTCGTCTCGGGCCGGACGGGCACGCGCTGGCACATGATCATGGACCCGGGCGCGCTGCGCCGCGTTCTCGTCGAACGCCTCGACGACTACCCGAAATCGGACGTCACCAAGAGCCTTCTGCGGCCCGCAATCGGCGAGAGTCTCTTCATCGCCGAGGGCGCGCACTGGCGCTGGCAGCGGCGCGCCGCGGCACCCGCCTTCTCGCACCGCAACGTGCAGAGCCTCGCTCCGGTGATGACCGCGGCCGCCGAGCGCGCCGCCGGGCGCATCGCCGCCGCCGCGGGGCGGCGGGCGGTCAACGTCTACGAGGAGATGGTCGCGGCCACCTTCGAGGTGATCTCCGCCGTCACCTTCGCCGACGGGGAGGGCTTCGACCGGGCGGCGGTTCACGCCGCGATCGACGCCTACGTCACCGAGTCGGGGAAGATCTCCTTCCTCGACGTGATCGGCGCGCCGCTCTGGGTGCCGCGCCCGGGCCGCATGGCCCGGGATCCCGCGACGCACGACATGAAGGCGCTGGCCGACCGCGTGGTGGCGGAGCGCGCGGCGCACGGCCCGGCCCCGACGCCCGACCTGCTGGACCTGCTGCGCGCCGGCGAGGACCCCGAGACGGGCCGGCGCATGTCGGACGCCGAGCTTCGGGACAACCTGCTGACCTTCATCGTGGCCGGCCACGAGACCACCGCGCTCACCCTCGCCTGGGCGCTCTACCTCTGCGCCTTCGACCCCGAGGCGCAGGCGCGCGCGAGAGAGGAAGCCGAGGCCGTGCTCGGCGGCCGCGCGGCGGAGGGCGCGGACGTCGAGCGGCTGCCCTACATTCGCCAGATCTGCGAGGAGGCGCTCCGGCTCTATCCGCCCGCGGCGGTGTTCTCGCGGACGGCGCAGGCGCCGGACCGGCTCTGCGGGCGCGAGATCCGGCCCGGCGACACGGTGATGATCCCGGCCTACGCCCTGCATCGTCATCGCCTGCTCTGGGAGGCGCCCGACGCGTTCCTCCCCGGGCGCTTCGCCGACCGCAAGGCCGTCCGGCGCTTCGCCTACCTGCCCTTCGGCGACGGGCCGCGCATCTGCATCGGCGCGAGCTTCGCGATGCAGGAGGCCGTCATCATCCTCGCCACGCTTCTCGCGCGGTTCCGCTTCACGCTGGTCCCCGGCCGGACGCCGCGCCCCGTCATGATCCTGACGCTGCGGCCGGAGGGCGGGGTCTGGCTGGAGGCCGAGCCGCTCGGCTGAGATGACTCCGCGTTCAGGCGGAGCCGCGTCAGTTGAAACGGTTGTCGCGCGGGAAGCCCCGGGGCGCCATGCGGCCCGCCGAGGCGCGCTTGGCCGTCCATTCGGCGAGATCGGTCTCGGTCCGGGTGCGGCCTGCCGGATCGTGCCACGAGAGCCCCGCGTCGCGCGAGAAGGTCGTGGCGTCGGACAGCCCGCCGTCCTTGTATTTCTGGAGGCGCACGCCCTTGCCGCGGGTCATCTCCGGCAGTTCCTCGATGTCGAAGACGAGCATCTTGCGGTTCTCGCCCACCACCGCCACGGCGTCGCCGGACACACGGGTGCAGACCCGCGCCGCCGCCGGGGCGCGCACGTTGAGCACCTGCTTGCCCGCGCGCGTCTGCGCGAGCACCTCGTCCTCCGGAACGACGAACCCGTCCCCCGCCGAAGAGGCGACCAGCAGCCGCGCGCCGGGGCGATGGATGAGCAGCGAGACGATCTCGGCCTCGTTCGGCAGATCGACCATCAGGCGCACCGGCTCCCCCATGCCGCGCCCGCCCGGCAGGTTCGCCGCCGAGAGCGTGTAGAACCGTCCGTTCGAGCCGAAGAGCAGGAGGCGGTCCGTCGTCTCGGCGTGGAACATGAAGCGCGGGCCGTCCCCGTCCTTGAACTTGAGCTCGCGGTTGAGATCCACGTGGCCGGAAAGCGCGCGGATCCACCCCATCCGGGAACAGACCACCGTGATCGGCTCGCGCTCGATCATCGCCTCGAGCGGCACGTCCTCGGCCTCGGTCGCCTCGGCGAAGCCGGTGCGCCGCGCGCCGCCCGGCCATTCCCTGCCGAAGCGCTTCTTCGTCTCGCGGAGCTCCTCGGCGATGCGCGCCCATTGCACGCCCTCGTCCTCGAGAAGATCCTCGAGCGCCGCGCGCTCCTCCATCAGCCGGTCCCGCTCGGCGGTCAGCTCCATCTCCTCGAGCCGGCGCAGGCTGCGCAGCCGCATGTTGAGGATCGCCTCGGCCTGAACGTCCGAAAGCTCGCGGTCGGGGAACCGCTTCGGCACCTCGTCGCCCGGGGGCGCGTCGGGATCGGGCAGCGCCTCGAGCGCCGCGCGGTCCACCCCGGCCAGCGGCGAGACGTAGTCCGCCTCGGACGCCGCGCGCGTCAGCGTCGCCTGGTGCGCGCGCGACCAGTCCTCGTACATCAGCGCGGCCTTGGGGTCGTCGTCGTAGCGAATGATCTCGATCACCCGGTCCAGGTTGAGGAAGGCCAGCAGGAAGCCCTCCAGCACCTCGAGCCGGTGGTCGATCCTGCCCAGCCGGTGACGCGATCGCCGGATCAGAATGTCGCGGCGGTGATCGAGGAAGGCGCGGAGCACCTCCTTGAGCGAGCAGACCTTCGGCGTCACCCCGTCCACCAGCACGTTCATGTTGAGCGGCACGCGCACTTCCAGGTCGGAGTTGCGGAACAGGAGGCCCATCAGAACCTCCGGGTCCACGTTGCGCGAGCGCGGCTCCAGCACGACGCGCACGTCCTCGGCGCTCTCGTCGCGGATATCGGCCAGAAGCGGCACCTTCCGCGTCTGGATGAGCTCGGCGATCTTCTCGATCAGTTTCGATTTCGGCACCTGGTAGGGAATCTCTGTGACGACGATCTGCCACTGCCCGCGGCCGAGATCCTCCTTCTCCCACCGGGCGCGCAGGCGGAATCCGCCGCGCCCCGTGCGGTAGGCCTGCGCGATGCTCTCCCGGGGCTCCACGATCACGCCGCCCGTCGGGAAGTCGGGGCCGGGGATGTAGTTGAGGAGCGTTTCGTCCCGCGCGTCCGGCGCCTTGACGAGATGGAGGCAGGCGTCGATCAGCTCCGTGAGGTTGTGGGGCGGGATGCTTGTCGCCATGCCGACCGCGATTCCCGACGCGCCGTTGGCCAGCAGGTTCGGGAAGGCGGCGGGCAGGACGGCCGGTTCCTGCAGCGTGCCGTCGTAATTCTCGCGGAAGTCCACCGCATCCTCGCCGAGCCCTTCGAGCAGCGCCTCGGCGAAGACCGTCATCCGCGCCTCGGTGTAACGGCTGGCGGCGGGGTTGTCGCCGTCGATGGAGCCGAAATTGCCCTGCCCGTCCACCAGCGGGTAGCGCATGGCGAAAGGCTGGGCGAGACGCGCCATGGCGTCGTAGATCGCCGCGTCCCCGTGAGGGTGGTAGTTGCCCATCACGTCGCCCGAGATCTTCGCCGACTTGCGGAACCCGCCCGTGGACGAGAGCCGCAACTCGCGCATGGCGTAGAGGATGCGCCGGTGCACGGGCTTCAGCCCGTCCCGCGCATCGGGCAGCGCGCGGTGCATGATGGTGGAGAGCGCATAGGTCAGGTAGCGCTCGCCCAGCGCGCGGCGCAGCGGCTCCGCCGACAGGGGCGCCGGAGCCCCCGGCTCCTCGGGATGATCGTTCATGGCGCGGTCATAGCCGCGCCGCATCGTCTGGTCAAAGCGAAGGCACTCCGCGCCCGGGAAACGCCCGATTTTTCGACTCCGTTGACGTGAGGGAATCGGTTAAGAGGACAACCGAGCGCCTTTTCGCTGCCAGGCGCGAGGTAATGGGTGAAACGGGTTTCCGGGGGACGACGCCATGTGGCGCTTCATTCTAGTGACGTTCGCGATGCTCGGCTGGGCATTCTACGAGCTGAGCGGCGGTAGCGATTACGCGCCGCTGGACGCGTCGCTTCAGGCGGGGAGCCGGAGCACGCCAGAAACGGAGCTTCCCTCTTCCACCGCCGCCGCTTCGGCGCGAGAGGATCGTGAAGATGCGCAGGGGGTCGTCGCCAGCGCAGCAAGCGGCGCCAGCGCCTTCGAGATCACCCTCGCCGCCGCGCGGGAGGCCGCGCGGGAGGCGCGGCCCGATCCGGAGCCGTGGGAGGCGGCGAGCGCCTCCCTCTTCTCCGATCCCGTCCTGCCCGCCGGCGTCCAGGCCCGCGCCGCGCCGCTCCCCGAGCCCGAGCCCGAGCCCGGGCCGCCCGCGGAC
Organism: uncultured Rhodobacterales bacterium; assembly: GCA_964585075.1. GTDB lineage: Bacteria > Pseudomonadota > Alphaproteobacteria > Rhodobacterales > Rhodobacteraceae > Rhodosalinus. The sequence continues at coordinate 5,370 of CAZPCU010000042.1, read as the reverse complement.
ATCCGGACGGTTTCTGCGGCCGCCGTGAACATGCGCAATGGCCCGGGAACGGGCTACAGCGTGCTGGCCAAGCTGTCCTTCGGGGACCGGGTGGAGGTTCTGAACGATCCCGGCGAAGGCTGGGTGAAGCTTCGGGTGGAGGAAACCGGCCGCGTCGGCTGGATGGCGGATTTCCTGCTGGAGACCCCCGAAGGCTGAGCGGCTTGCGCGCTTCGGGGAAGCGCCTTACCCATCCCGGGATGGGCGCGCGAACGATCCTGATCACCGGATGCTCTTCGGGCATCGGGCATGACGCCGCGCACGGGCTCGCGGCGCGGGGATGGCGGGTTTTCGCGGCCTGCCGGCAGGAGGCGGACTGCGCGCGGCTCCGCGACGAGGGCCTCGAGGCGGTGCGGCTCGACTATACCGACACGGCCTCCATCGCCGACGCCGCGGGCACCGTGCTGGACGCGACAGGCGGGCGGCTCGACGCGCTCTTCAACAATGGCGCACATGCCATGCCCGGCGCGGTGGAGGACCTGCCCACCGACGCGCTTCGCGCCGTCTTCGAGGCCAACTTCTTCGGATGGCACGAGCTCACCCGGCGGGTCATCCCTGTGATGCGGGCGCAGGGTCACGGGCGGATCGTGCAGTGCTCCTCCGTCCTGGGCCTCGTGGTGGCGCCTTGGCGCGGCGCCTACAACGCCACGAAGTTCGCGCTCGAGGGGCTGACGGACACGTTGCGGATCGAGATGCGCGGCACGGGCATCCATGTCGTGCTGATCGAGCCCGGGCCCATCACCTCGCGCATCCGGCAGAACGCGATTCCCCATTTCGAGCGCTGGGTGGACTGGGAGCGCTCCCCCCGCGCCGACCAGTATCGCAAGACCCTTCTCAAGCGGCTCTACGAGAAGCGTGGCCCCGACCGGTTCGAGCTGCCGCCCTCCGCGGTGACGAAGAAGCTCGTCCGCGCGCTGGAAAGCCCCAACCCCGCGCCGCGCTACTATGTGACGACGCCCACCTACCTCGCGGGGGCCCTGCGCCGCGTCCTGCCGACCCGCGCGCTCGACCGGCTGCTCGCGAAAGGATAGGCGCGCGCGCATTCGAGGGTTCGCTTTTTCGCGGCGCTCCGCTATGTGGCGCGGAAGCCCAGCGAAAGGACGGCCGACATGGCGAACGACCCGCTTTTCATCGTGATCCTCCTGCTTCTGCTTGTGGTCGTGGTGATCCTGGCCACCGGGATCGGCGGGTTCGCCAAGGGCGGCGAGTTCAACCGCAAGCACTCCAACCGGCTGATGCGCTGGCGCATCGGGGTGCAGTTCGTCGCGGTGCTGGCAATCCTTCTCTTCATCACGCTGCGCGGAACGGGAGGCTGAACGCATGGTCGTTCTGAACAAGATCTACACCAAGACTGGGGACGCCGGGGAAACCGCCCTCGGCAACGGCGCTCGGGTGGCCAAGCACTCGCTGCGGGTGACCGCATACGGCACCACGGACGAGCTGAACGCCACCGTGGGTCTCGCCCGACTGCATGCCGAGGGGGAGCTGGACGCGGCGCTCTCGCGCATCCAGAACGATCTGTTCGATCTCGGGGCCGACCTCTGCTGCCCCGACATGGACCGCGACCACGAGGCGGAGTATCCCCGGCTGCGCATGGCCGAGAGCCAGGTCGAGCGGCTGGAGCGCGAGATCGACGCGATGAACGAGAAGCTGGAGCCACTTCGCAGCTTCGTGCTGCCGGGCGGCTCGGCGCTGGCCGCGCACCTGCATCTCTGCCGCACCGTCGCCCGCCGGGCCGAGCGGCTTTCGGTGGAGCTCGCCACGATGGAGCAGGTGAACCCGGCGGGTGTGACCTATCTCAACCGGCTGTCCGACTGGTTCTTCGTGGCCGCGCGGATCGCCAACGAGGACGGCCGCGCCGACGTGCTCTGGGTTCCGGGGGCGAACCGGTGAGCGCAGCGAGCCGGCGGGCCGTCCGGTGGACGGACCGGCCCCCGGAAGCGCGGAGCGCCGGGCCGCAGGCCTGGGCGAACCGGTGAGCGCGGCAGCGGACAGGGCGAAGCCGCGGAGCGCCCCGCTCAACCGGCGTTCAGCGCGGCGTTTTCGGCCCGGATGCGGATGCGGAGCATCGCCGCGTTCAGCATCGTGAACAGCACCGCCACGGGCCAGAGTCCGAGAACCAGAGGCGCCACGGCGATCTCGGCCGTCACCACGGCGTAGTTGGGGTGGCGCATGACGCGGAAGGGGCCGCGGCGCACCAGGGGCGCATCGGCCACGATGATCCGGGTCGTCCAGCGCGGCCCGAGCGTGGCGATCACCCAGATCCGCAACACCTGGAGAACCGCGAAGACGGCGAGCCAGCCCGGGTGCACCGGCTGGCCGGCGCCGAAGACGGCGATCGCGCCCAGCCAGGCGGCGTGCATCGCCACCATGGCCGGGTAGTGGCCGGCCCCGGCCTCTCGGGCCCCCGCGGCCAGGAGCCGGGCGGTGTTGCGCCGCGAGAGCGCGAGTTCGGCCAGCCGCTGCAGGGCCAGGAACAGGATGAAGGCGAGCGCGGGCGCGGAGATGTCAGCCATCGCCCGGACCGATCTCGACCGCCTGGAAGGCGGCGGTGAAGCCCGGGCCGAGGGCGCAGAGCATGGCCGGGCCGGAGAGGCCGGCCGCCATCGCCTCCTCCAGCACGAAGAGCACGGTCGGCGCGGACATGTTCCCGCAGCGGCGGAGCACCGAGCGTTCGGCCGCGAGCGTGCCCTCCGGAACGCCCGCAGCGGCCTCGAGCGCCTCGATCACCCGCGCCCCGCCCGGGTGGCAGACGAGCGGCACCTCCGCGCGCTGCCCGCCGGCGGCGCGCGCCGCCGCGAGCGCGGGCGCGAAATGCTCGCTCACGAAGGGCGGGATCGCGCGGTCGAAAACCACCGCCAGCCCCGTCTCCGTGACGTCCCAGCCCATGATCCCGAGCGTTCCGGGCCAGCTGTGCTGATAGGCCGCGCCGAGGCGGATCGCTCCGTCCCGGCCGTCCCCGCCAGAGCACAGGCAGGCCGCCGCGGCCCCGTCGCCGAAGAGCATCGCGGCCACCACGTCGGCCTTCCGCGGCCGTTCGGCGCGAAACCCGAGCGTGCAGGTCTCCACCACCACGAGGAGGACCCGGGCGCCCGGCCGCGCCGCGGCCTGCGCCGCCGCGATCGACAGGCCCATGACGCCGCCGGCGCAGCCGAGGCCGAAGACGGGCACGCGCTGGAGATCGGGCCGGAAGCCCATGTCCGCCGCGGCGCGCGCCTCGAGGGTCGGCGTCGCGATGCCGGTGGAGGAGATGGTGACGACGACGTCCACGGCCTCCGCCTCCCAACCCGCCGCGGCAAGCGCCGCTTGCGCCGCCTCGCGCCAGAGCGTCTCGGCGCCGGCGAGATACATCTCGTTGCGCTCCGTCCAGCCGCGGGCGGCCTCGAACCAGGCGATGGGCGCGACAGAGTGCCGCATCTCGACCCCGGATCGCGCGAAGCTCGGGCGCAGCCTGTCGAAGCCCGCGAAGCGCGGGCCGAGCAGCGCCTCGGCCCGCCGCGCCACCTCCGCCTGCGGCAGCGGATGCGGCGGCAGCGCCGTGGCGATGCCCTCGATCCGGGTCGTCGTCTCTCGTGTCATGGCGTTTCCTCCTGCAGGAGGAGGTAGCGCCGCACGTGGCCGGGGCCCACACGAACGCGTGACGGCCACGCGGCCGCGAAACGCGACGTTCTTTGGCCCTGGCGTGACGATTTTGCCCTGTTTCCGCCCGTGGGGAAAATATATGACCCCCGGGGAACGTTTTGCCCGCGCCGGATCCTCCGGCGCGAGAAACCAAGGGAGAGCCACGCGGATGAAGGTACTCGTGCCTGTGAAGCGCGTGATCGACTACAACGTGAAGGTTCGCGTGAAGGCGGACGGCAGCGGCGTCGATCTCGCCAACGTCAAGATGTCGATGAACCCGTTCGACGAGATCGCGGTGGAAGAGGCGATCCGCCTCAAGGAGGCCGGCAAGGCCGAGGAGGTCGTCGCCGTGTCGATCGGCGTTCGCCAGGCGCAGGAGACGCTTCGCACCGCGCTCGCCATGGGCGCCGACCGCGCGATCCTGATCGTGGCGGCGGACGACGTGCACCAGGACATCGAGCCGCTCGCCGTGGCGAAGCTGCTGGCCAAGGTGGTCGAGGAGGAACAGCCCGGCCTCGTGCTCTGCGGCAAGCAGGCGATCGACAACGACATGAACGCCACCGGGCAGATGCTGGCCGCGCTCCTCGGCTGGAGCCAGGCCATGTATGCCAACGAGGTCCGGATCGAGGGCGATCACGCGGTTGTCACCCGCGAGGTGGATGGCGGGCTTCAGACCGTGAAGGTGAAGCTGCCGACCATCATCTCCACCGACCTGCGCCTCAACGAGCCGCGCTACGCCTCGCTGCCCAACATCATGAAGGCGAAGAAGAAGCCGCTCGACGAGAAGACGGCCGCCGATTTCGGCGTGGACGTCGCGCCGCGGCTGGAGGTCGTGCAGACCGCCGAGCCCGAGGCGCGCAAGGCCGGCGAGATGGTGGGCTCGGTGGACGAGCTCGTGTCGAAACTCAAGGAAGCGGGAGTGGTGTGATGGCCGTTCTGCTGATTGCCGAGATCAACGACGGGGCGCTCGCCCTCGACGCCACCGCGAAGGCCGCGACCGCGGCGGCGGAGCTGGGCGAGGTCACCGTTCTGGCCTGCGGCGCCAAGGCCGCGGACGCCGCCGCCGAGGCCGCCAGGATCGACGGCGTGGCCAAGGTGCTCTGCGCCGAGGACGCGCTTTACGGCCATCGCCTCGCCGAGCCCGTGGCCGCCCTCGTGGCCGAGCTCGCCAAGGACTACGACCACGTCGTGGCCCCGGCCACCACGGACGCGAAGAACATCCTGCCGCGCGTGGCCGCGCTTCTCGACGTGATGGTGATCACCGACGTGAGCAAGGTGGTGGACGCCGACACGTTCGAGCGTCCGATCTACGCCGGGAACGCGATCCAGACCGTGAAATCCTCCGACGCGAAGAAGGTCCTGTCCGTCCGGACCTCGACCTTCGACGCTGCCGGCACCGGCAACTCCGCGCCGGTCGAGACGATCGGCGCCGCCGCCGATCCGGCGCTTTCCGAATGGGTCGAGGACAAGGTGGCCGAGAGCGACCGCCCCGAGCTCACCTCGGCCGGCGTGGTCGTCTCCGGGGGGCGCGGGGTCGGCAGCCAGGAGGACTTCGCGCTCATCGAGAAGCTCGCCGACAAGCTGAACGCGGCCGTGGGCGCGAGCCGGGCGGCGGTGGATTCGGGCTTCGCCCCGAACGACTGGCAGGTCGGTCAGACGGGAAAGGTGGTCGCGCCCGAGCTCTACATCGCCGTGGGCATCTCGGGGGCG
>CAZPCU010000041.1:7445-10696 GCA_964585075.1 uncultured Rhodobacterales bacterium | reverse complement strand
CGCGGTCACGAGGAAGGTCTGCGTGATGGAGTAGGCGGTGAAGACCAGGAAGATCGAGCTCAGCGAAACCCCGATCAGCACCGCGAAGGCGAAGAAGCCGAACTGCACGGCCGCCGCCGAGGCCCGGCTCAGAAGCGCGCCCCATCCGAAGAAGACGAAAGCCAGCGGGGCGAACATGATCACCCACTTGAGCGGCGACATGTAGATCGCCTGGCCGAGCCCGGTGAGGTACTCGCCCTCGCGCAGCATGACGCCGGTGGGTTCGGTCGTCACCGCGAGCCCCGAGATCGCCCATGCGGCCAGAGCGGTGATGAGCATGCCTACGGACATGGTGCCGTAGACCTTGTTCATGTGGGCGCGAAGGCCCGCGTCGATCTCCGCGGTGCGGACGCCGGCCGCCGTCCGCATCGTGTTGTACTCAGCCATCTGTGGTAAAGCCTCCGTCCAAGATCCCTGCCGAAACGCGACCGCGCACACGATGGCCGCGGTCCTCGCACGGTATATTGGCGGGATGCGTGCGGTTTTCAAGGTTTTCCGGTCAGGCTTCGGGCGATCCGGGGCAGCGTGCCCGCGGCGTCAGCGCCGCCAGTGCGCGGGCACGTCCCAGACGGGGCGGCGGGCCTCGGAGAGCGCCTCCTCGCGGGTGAGGCCGATGTCTTCGAGCCGGGCGTCGTCGAGCCTGGCGAGCGCGCGGCGCTGCCGGGCCAGTTCCAGCATGTCCGCAAGGCGCGGCAGCCGCGCGCGCCGGCCATAGGCGGCCCCTGCGAAAGCGGTATCGTGCTGCATCGTGAGCTCCATTGTGTTCGTGATGTGACGGCAAGATTAGATAATTGACCTTGATATAATCGCGGCGAAAAGATATTGAAAACGAATGTTTTTGAAGTTTGGCATCACGAGGCGTGATTGATGAGGAATCTCGACATCGGCGTCCTGCGCTCCTTCGTCGCCGTGGCCGAAACCGGCGGCGTCACGCGCGCGGCGGGCCTTCTGAACCTCACGCAGTCGGCGGTCTCGATGCAGCTCAAGCGGCTGGAGGAGGCGATCGGGCTCGCGCTGCTGGAGCGATCGGGGCGCGGCGTCGCGCTCACCGGCGCGGGCGAGCAGCTTCTCGGCTACGCGCGGCGCATGGTGGAGACGAACGACGAGGCGTTCCGCCGGCTCACCCACAAGGCGTTCGAGGGCGAGATCGTCCTCGGCGTGCCGCTCGACATCGTGAATCCCGTGATCCCGCAGGTGCTGCGCCGCTTCGCGACGGACTACCCGCGGGTGAAGGTCCAGCTTCTTTCGCTCTACACCGACATGCTGAAGGACATGCTGGGCCGCGGCGAGTGCGACCTGATCCTGACCACCGAGCCCGAGCTGGGACCGGGCGGCGAGACGCTGCGCGAAGTGCCGCTGCGCTGGGTGGGCGCGCCGGGAGGCGCCGCCGCGCGCGCGCGGCCGCTGCGGCTCGCCTATTGCCGGCATTGCACCTTCCGCCGCGGCGACATCGCGCGGCTGGACGCGGCCGGCATTCCCTGGGAGATGGCCGTGGAGTCCGATTCCGACCGCACCATCGAGGCCACGGTGAGCGCCGATCTCGCCGTCACCACCATGCTCGAGGGCACCGAACCCGCGCATCTGGAATGCATTCCGGCCGGGGCTCTGCCCGATCTAGCCGTGCAGAGGATAAACCTTTACCGCAGCCCGAGGAGCGCCGGCCCCGAGCTCGCCGACGCGCTCTGCGACCTGCTGCGGAAGGGCTATGGCGGGCTTTAGCCCTCGCCGCCGGCGATGCCGACCACGACCTTGCCCGTGGCCCGCCGCGCGCGCAGAAGGTCCAGCGCCTCTGCCGCCTGCGAGAGCGGCAGAACGTGGCTCACATGCGGGGAAAGCCGGCCCTCGCCGTGCCAGCGGAGGAGCTCCGCAAGGCTCTCGGTGACGGCTTCGGGGCGGAACCGGAAATATCCGCCCCAGTTGAAGCCCATCACCGAGAGGTTCTTGACGAGAAGGTGGTTGGCCCTGATCTCCGGAACCTCGCCGCTCGCGAAACCGATCACGAGCGCCCGCGCCTCGGGTCGCGCCGCCCGGAGCGCCTCGCCGAAGAGCGGCCCGCCGACGGGATCATAGATCACGTCCGCGCCGCCCAGGTCCAGGACGCGCTCGCGCAGGTCTCCGGCCTCGCTGTCCACGAGATGCGCCGCGCCCGCGCGCCGCGCGACCTCGAGGCGCTCGGCCCCGCGGGCGCAGGCGACCACCTCCGCCCCCATCGCCGCGCCGAGCTCCACCGCGGTGAGGCCCACGCCGCCGGCCGCGCCGAGCACGAGCAGCCGGTCCCCCGCGGCGAGGCGGGCGCGCCGGGTGAGCGCGAGGTGGCTCGTCCCGTAGGCGACGAGGAAGCCCGCCGCCGTCACGTCGCCCATGGAGTCGGGCAGGGGGACCGCCCGCCCGGCGGGGAAGCAACCATATTCCGCGAGGCCGCCATGGCCGCCGAAGATCGCGACGCGCGTGCCCGGCGCGGGGCCGGCTGCACCGGGGCCGAGCGCCTCGACGCGGCCGGCGACTTCCATGCCCAGCGTGAAGGGCGCCTCGGGCCTGTCCTGGTAGGTGCCGCGGATCATGAGAAGATCCGCGAAGTTGAGCCCGCAGGCGGCGATCCTCACGAGGATCTCGCCCGGCCCGGGCTCGGGCCGCGCAAGCTCGACCAGGCGCGGCGTCGCGCCCGGGCTTTCCACCTGAAATGCCTGCATGTTCCACCCTCTTGCCCGAGAATCCCTTCGACCCGCACGTTATGGCCTGCCCGGGAGTTTCTCCGCCAGTCCGAAAGGCTTACCCTACGTCAACGAAAAAACGACTCCCTTGCACAGCCGATGCTGCTATATCCGTGCGTCAACCCCGGCTTGTGCCGGGGTCCGTCCCGGCTGCCGAAACCCGCGCTATCGGGCGATGGCCGGGGCGTCTGAGCGATACCGTGACGAGTTGCGGAGAGTTCGATGGTTCATCCAGTAGACGTTCATGTCGGCAAACGTGTTCGCCACCGGCGGCTTCTCATCGGCATGACGCAGCAGCAGCTGGCCGAACGGGTCGGGATCAAGTTCCAGCAGATCCAGAAATACGAGACCGGCGCGAACCGCGTCAGCGCGTCCCGCCTCTGGGATATCGCGGACGCGCTCGAGGTGCCGGTCAGCTTCTTCTTCGAGGGTCTGAACGCCGCCGCCGAGCCCGCCCCGGCCGCGGCACGTGCCGGCGTCGAGGTGCCAGTCGATCTTCTG